>JANLPT010000407.1:0-13869 GCA_031367405.1 Bryobacteraceae bacterium | reverse complement strand
TAAAGTCTCGGGCCCGATAATCGGATCGCGATAGCGGTATTCGCTGCCGTAATCCACCTCCACCGGCAGCCGCGCCAGGCGTTCGATCATAAACTTGCCCGCCAGCGCCGCATGCCAACTCGTACCGCAGGCGATAATTCGCACCTTCTGGAAAGCGGCAAACTCGGCGGGCGTAATGCTCATCTCGTCCAGGAAAACGCGGCCCGTCTCCTGCCCAATCCGGCCCAGCATCGTATCGCGCACCGAACGCGGCTGCTCATAGATTTCTTTGAGCATGAAGTGCTTGTAGCCGCCCTTCTCGGCCATGATCGGGTCCCAGAGAATGCGCTGCACAGCACGTTTAATTTGCTGGCCGGCAAAGTCGGTCAGTTGCACGCCATCGGCGGTCAACACGGCCATCTCGCCGTCGCCGAGGAACAAGATATCGCGCGTGTGATTGAGGATCGCCGGCACGTCGGAGGCGATGAAATACTCGCCGTCGCCCAAACCGACCACGGCCGGCGGACCCGACCTCGCCGCGACAATCTTATGGGGATCCAGCTTCGAAATCACCGCGATCGCAAACACACCGCGGATCTCGCCCACCGCCCGGCGCACCGCGTCTTCCAGCTTCCCCTTAAAGTGCTTCTCGATCAGGTGGGCAATCACCTCGGTATCGGTTTGGGACACAAACACATGGCCCGCTGCTTCCAGCTCGTGCTTCAACTCCAGGTAGTTTTCGACGATGCCGTTGTGGACCACCACCAGGTTGCCCTTACTGTCGCGATGAGGATGCGCGTTTTCTTCGGTCGGCCGTCCGTGCGTTGCCCAGCGCGTGTGTCCGATGCCATACGTGCCCTCCAGCGGATTGGCGCGCACCACCTCTTCGAGATTCCGCAATTTGCCTGAAGCCCGCCGGACCACCAGATTCGACGAGCCGTTCTCGCCTTCGAGCACCGCGATCCCCGCCGAGTCATACCCCCGGTATTCGAGACGCTTCAACCCATCCAAAATGATGGGGACCGCTTGACGCTGACCGATATATCCGACAATTCCACACATGCGTTGCTGTTACTTCCTTCCGCAAATTCGTCACAATCCCGGCAAAACTGTACAATAAAGGCACTTTGGCTCAAGTTACCCGCGCACAAGTTCAGGCTTTCATCGACACCCTGCCCTTCAATACCCTCCTCGGCATCCGCGTCACCGGAGTACACCGTGACGGGGTACGGCTGGAATGTCAATTACGTGAAGAGCTGAAGAATGCGCTGGGCACGCTGCACGGTGGCGTGTACGCGAGCTTGGCCGACGCGGCGGTCGGGATCTCGATTGCGGCCCACTTTGAGTTTAAGCGCAAATGCACCACCGTGGAAATGAAACTGAATTACTTCCTCCCGATCGTCGAGGGAAAACTCAGCGCCCGCGCCAAGCTTCTGCGCATTGGCAGCTCGCTCGCAGTCGGCAGCGTCGATCTTCACAACGGCAAACGCCAACTCGCCGGTGCCGCACTGATTACCTACAAGCTACTCTGAGTAACCGCAAATGCATAATTTCTCTCCCCCCACACTCCCCCCATATTCGGGTGGCTGGGGTCGGTGGTGCTGCGACCCCACTGTTGCAAACACTGCGCTTACGGGGGTCGTGGGGGGACCTACCGTCTGCTTTAAGGCAGCACGGGCAGTAACGCCGCCTCGCGCAAACCCTGTTCCTCTAACGCTGCGATGCGCACCTGGACCAATTGGTTAGCCGGACGCGGGCACCCAAGCTTCACCTGGACGTAGTTCGAGCTGAGCCCCTTGTCTCCTTCGAGCGTGACGACGCTCAAGGCCTTGCCCACCAGCGACTGGCGGAACGCCAAATTCTTCGCCCCAGCGAGTTCGCGTAACACGCGATTGCGCTCCTTCCGGACCTCCATCGGCACCTGTCCCGCTGACTCCGCCGCCCGCGTCCCCGGCCGCTCCGAGTAAGTAAACACGTGCAGGTAAGTGAAGGGCATCGCCGCAATAAACTGCCGGCTCTCTTCAAATTCAGCCTCCGTCTCACCGGGAAAACCGACCATCACATCGGCCCCGATGGCCGCCTCGGGCATCAAAGTCCGCGCCCGCCTTACGCGATCTTCGTAGTGGCGCGGGCGGTACTTGCGAAACATGCGCCGCAGCACAGCGTCGGAACCCGATTGCAATGGCGCGTGGACGTGCTTGGCGATGCGATCGCTTGCGGCCATCAGGCTGAGCAGTTCATCGGAGAAGTCCATGGGCTCTACCGAGCTCAAGCGCAGACGGTCGATGCGCGTTTCATCCAGAATCTGCCGCAGGAGGCGCGCGAACTGCCGGCCGGTGGCAAAGTCACCGGTCGCGAAATCACGGCCCCAACGGCCCAGGTTGATCCCGGTCAGCACCACCTCACGGTAGTCAATCGCGAGCCGCCGCACTTGCTCCATCACCCATTCGGGTGTCGCACTGCGACTGCCGCCGCGCACCGAGGGAATGATGCAAAACGAGCAGCGGTTGTTGCAGCCATCCTGGATTTTCAAGTTCGGTCGCGAGCGCTCGCCGCCCGGGTCGAGGATCGGCAGCGAGAAGAAGTCTTGCGGAGCACTGACATCGCCCACGGTGATCTGGCCATGATAAGTGGGGGCCAGCACAATGTCGGGGATCCGGGTCTTATGAGAATTGCCGACCACCCAATCGACGCCGTCCAGCTTGGCTAACTCTTCGGGCGCGCGCTGGGCATAGCAGCCCGTAATGAGAATGCGGCTGGCGGGATGCTCGCGGCGGACGCGATGGACCATTTTGTGGACATCGGCGTCGGCCGCCGCCGTGACCGTGCAGGTGTTCAAGATAACGAGGTCGGGTTGATTCGCCTCAGCCGTGAGGCCGCGCGCTTCGAGCGCACTCCCGAGCGCCGAGCCGTCGGCTTGCGTGGCGCGGCAGCCGAAATTGTGAATGGAGTACGTACGCAAAAAAACAAGACCTACCCTTAGTCTAGCAACGGCCTAATATCGCAGGCTTCCAGGGAAGCCGATGGAAGAAACAATGGCTGATCGCGAATTGTCCCAGCAGGAGATCGAGAATATCTTCAAAAGCGTTCAGCAGAAGAGCCCTGGCGAAGACCTAGCCACTCGGACCGAGCCGTACGACTTCCGCCGGCCGGACCGGATCGCGAAAGTTCAACTGCGCGCGATGCACATGATCCACGAGACGTTCGCGCGTTCGATCGGTTCCAGCCTGTCGGCGTTCCTGCGCGCCGATGTGGCCGTCAACATCGTCAGCGTGGAGCAACTGTCGTTTGCCGAGTTCTCGCGCAGTCTGCCGTCGCCCACCTGCCTGCTGAATCTGGGGATGGTGGGCTTCGACAATAGCGCACTGATGGAGCTGAACCCCTCGATCCTTTTCCCGGTGCTCGAACTGATCCTCGGCGGATCGAATGCCACGCCGACCAAAATCGAGCGGGAGATTTCGGAGATCGAACGCGCCATTCTGGATGGTTTTTTCCGCATCCTGATCAAAGACTTAAAAGACGCTTGGCGCGTGGTGCCGGCGACGCTGGACTTCCGCATTGACGGCTTTGAAACCGACCCGCAATTGCTCCAAATTCTGTCGCCGAACGAAGCGGTGTTAGCGATCAGCATCGAACTGCGGATCGGCGAAATCGCCGGCATGATGAACATCGGCATTCCTTCCATCATCATCAAGATGCTGGGGCAGCGGATGGATCAGCATGCGGTACGCCGAACCGAGCTCACCGCCGAAGAGCAGTCTCGCATCATGCGTCTGGTGCGGCCGGCCGCAATTCGGGTCGATACCCGGCTGTCGGGCCCGACGCTCACCGTCCGCGACCTGCTCAATCTGAAACTGGACGACGTCCTCACCTTCGACTATCCGGTGCAGCGCCCGGTCACCGTGGTGTTCAATGGACGCCGGAAGTATCTGGGGCAGATTGTCGCCACGGGGCGCAAGCGCGCTGTTGAATTGGGCGAAGTCGTAACGGTCGACGATTAGGCGATAGACTATGCCCATGCGGGCAATTGGCATGATGCTGATCCTGGCCAGCTCCAGTGGAGCGGCCGTTGATTTCGTGAAGGACGTGCAGCCGATCCTGCGCGCGCGCTGTGCCGCGTGCCATGCCGAGGCGGTTCAATCGAGCGGATTCTCAGTGTCCACCTCCAACTCCGTCCGCGCTGGCGGCAAGAAACACGGGCGCGCTGTGCTGGGCGGCCAGCCGGAAGCCAGCCCGTTGATCCAGATGATCCAGGGAAAGCTGGCACCGCGTATGCCCATGGGTGCGGACTTGCCGGCCAGCGAAGTAGCGACGCTCGAAGCCTGGGTGCGCGAACTGCCGCCCGAAAAGGCATCGGCCAAAAGCGGGTGGCGCTGGCCTTATGAAAAACCAATCAAACCCAAAGTTCCGGGAATCGCCTCGCACCCCATCGACGCCTTCGTCCTGGCCCAGTTGCAAAATCAAGCCCAGGCACCGGCCGCCGATCGCCGCACGCTCGCGCGCCGCGTCTACCTGGACCTGATCGGCTTACCGCCTTCGCCCGCAGAGTTACAAACATTCTTGAGCGATCCAGCCTCCGATGCCTACCCCCAGCTGATTGACCGTTTACTGGCCGATCCGCGCTACGGAGAACGCTGGGGCCGCCATTGGCTCGATCTGGTGCGTTACGGCGAGACCTCGGGCCTCGAAGGCGATGGCGCCATCGGGAACGCGTGGCGCTATCGCGATTGGGTGATCGATGCCTTTAACGCCGACCTGCCCTACGATCGATTCGTGCGCGACCAGCTGGCGGGTGCCGATGAGCAGTCGAAGAGCCGCAACAACTACGCCCCCAACGTCCAGGGGCACATCGCGCTCGGCTTTCTGCGGGTGGCCCCCTGGGACCGGTCGAATCTGGTGGCCGACGAAGTCCGAGCCAACTACTTGAGCGAGGTGACGACGGCCACCAGCTCCATCTTTCTTGGCCTCAGCGTCGGCTGTGCGCGATGTCACGACCATAAGTACGACCCCATTCCGCAGCGTGACTTTTACCGGCTGCAAGCTTTCTTCAATGCCATCCAAGTCGACAATGTCGACGTCCCCTTTCGTGACCCCGAGTTCGCCGCCACCGCCCGGAAGCACGTCGAAGAGAATCAGCGTCTCCTGAAAGAAGGGCCCGCGAAGAAGGCGCTGGAGGCCCAGGAGCTGGCGCTGCTACCGAAGTTGATCGCCGACCGCAAGGCGCATGCGGAAAAGGAACTGGCGGTGGCCGATTTGCGGCTCGAAATGCGCCGCACCGACCGCCGCATCTTTACTGAAGCCGAACGCCGCCGGCACGCGGACTTGAAAGAAGATGCTGACCGGACCCAGGATCCCGAAGAAAAGCAAGCTCTAGAGGCGTACGAAGCCCAACTGATGCCCCGGCTGCGATCCGCCTACGCGCGCCCCGGTTTTGATGCCCTGGGCCGCTTCGACGTGTTGACCATCGAAGACGTGAAGACTGAGGCCACGCGCCAAACGTCGAAGATCTTCTCGGTCGTCGATCTCGACCGCCATCACGAATTGTCGGAGACTCTCGAGGTCTACCGGCGGCGCCTGGAGCGTTGGAAGACGAATGCGCTGACGGTGCGTAACGTGCCGGGCCCACCCAATGGTCCAGCGCTGCCGCCCACGCGCGTATTGATTCGCGGCGATTACCGCCAGCCCGGCGAAGCGGTGGAGGCTGGATTCCTGTCGGCCATCGCCGGCAAATCAGAGCCCGCGACGATCGAGAGCGATCGTTACCGGCAATTCCCCACTCGCGGATGGCGCACCACGCTGGCCAAATGGATTGCTTCGCCGGAAAACCCACTCACCGCGCGGGTGATGGTGAATCGCATTTGGCAACAGCATTTCGGCCGCGGCATCGTCGCCACCGCTTCTGACTTTGGTGTGAACGGCGAACGGCCCACGCATCCTGAACTGCTCGATTGGTTGGCCCACGCCTTCATCGAGAGCGGTTGGAGCATCAAGCAAATGCACCGGCTGATGCTGACGTCGGCCACCTATCAACAAGCCGCCGAAAATCCTCACGCCTTAGGGGCTGATCCCGAAAATCGTCTGCTGTGGCACTTCAATCGCCGGCGCCTTTCAGCGGAAGAGATTCGCGATAGCATTCTGCTGTTGAGCGGACGCTTGAACCTGGAACGTGGCGGACCCAGCGTGTTCCCCGCCCTTCCTGCCGACCTCGCGGACTTTGCCCGTTATGGGCGAGCTGGCGCGACCATGTGGGAGTCCAATGAACGCGAATCCGATTTGCGCCGCCGCTCGGTGTACACATTCCAACGCCGGTCCATGCCGTTGCCGATGATGGCTGCTTTTGACGCCATCGTGTTTAGCGAAAGCTGCGACCGGCGCAGTGCCACCACGACACCCTTACAAGCGCTCGCCCTGATGAACGGAGAGCTGCTGCATGAGGAAGCCGCCTTTCTGGCTAAGCGGCTGACTGGCGATCGACCGGCCCAGATTCGGCAGGCATTTGAATTGGTGCTGGGCCGGGCAGCCAAGGACGACGAAGTGAGCAAGCTCACCGCCTATCCCAGTGAACTTGAAGCTTTATGCCGTATCTTAATCAATTCAAATGAGTTTCTGTACGTGGATTGAAACTTCGCCTGATGCCGAAACGAACCCGGGTCAGCAAACCGCAGTACCCGCTCACTATCGTTCGCGGCTGGTTGGGGATTGACGAAACCAACCGGCAAGTAATTGATTTTAGGCTTACTTACCTGTTACGGCTGTGCGGGTTTAGCGGCGCTGGCCTGGGAGGCGTTGCCTTCTATTTCGGCTAATTGCTTCTTCACTGTTTCAGCGTCCGGCGCGTTCGGAACCAGCTTAAGGTAAAGCTTCATATTCTCGGCCGCGCCGGAGAAGTCCTGTTTCTGGGCCAGGGCCACGCCCAGGACGTGGGCGAGCTTGGGGATGCGATTTTGGCTATCCATCTTCATCCCTTCGCGGGCGGCTTTCTCGGCGGCTTCGAAATCATGTAAATTAACCTGGGCGACCGAGTGGTAAAAGTAAGCTCCCGGAAAATCGTAGGGGTTGAGCTTGATCGCCATTTTGGTGGTCTCGGCGACCTCTTGCCACTTGTTCTCCCGGGCGTACAAACCGGCCATTTGCAGATAGGGCTTGATGAACTTGGCATCCGCTTCCATGGCTTTGCCGTAAGCCTCGGCGGCCTGCGGCGCGTGATTCTCGCGCTCATGGATGAGTCCCAACTCATACCACGCCGCCGCATACTTGGGGTAAAGCGCGACGGCGCTCTCGTACTCTTTCTGGGCTTCCGGCATCTTCTTTGACTTGGCGAGCTTGGCCGCCTTTTCATAGGACTTCCGGGCATCCTTGGGTGCCAGCAGCGAAGTGGCACTGGACGTGAAGCCTTCCACGTTCGCGCGGCGGTGCAGAATGATCGTTCCGATGCTGGGGTTATCGAGGGTCTTGCGGCCGGAAAGACTGATCACATCGGAGCGATAACCGGCCAGCGTGGCGCGGATTTCACAACCCATCAGGTCACGCTCAGTGATTTGCGGGCCACTCCCCGGACTGCGGTTTTGGCTCCCGCTGCTGCGGCCACCCAAGCCGCCAAAGCCATTGTCATCCGTGTTGCTGTAACTGGCATCGACCATGGTGGCCTGATTGCGGCCGAGCTCAAAGCTAAAATTGCCTTTCGAATCGGTGTAGCCCTCGGGACGCGGCGAACCGTTGCAGACGCGCTCGATCACCACCTGTTCGGTGGGCGCGGTGCCGTCGTCCATCATCACTTTGCCCGAAATGAAAATCGGGCGCGGTCCCATTTCAGGAAACTGCGAACGGTCATTGGGATTTTGGCCGGGCGTGGTGCGCCCCGGGAAGGGCGACGTGGTATTGCCACCGCCGGGATTGGGTGCCGTGACGCCCCCGCCGTTACCACCACCGTTGCCGCCGCCGGTGGGGGGCGGCGTAGGAGCCGGTTCCTGGGCCATCAGCAAACATGGAATAAACAGCACCGCGAGACGCTTGATCATGATTGACGCTCCTCAAAGTCGATTTGCCGCAATTATGACACACGGCTTCCCGGGTGAACACCGGGTTGCTTGTTACTTTGCGTTATTCATCACCGGTATCTCGAAAGTAAGGCTGGCCCAGAAGCTTTCCCAATCGGCAGCTTTCGGGGTATCGCAACGCTCCATCACGATGGCGTGAAGTCGATACGGACCGGTGGCTTTGACGGGAATGCTCACCCGGCCGCTGGCATCGGTGCGGCCCACCACCTCCATCTTGGCCTGCCCGTTCTCGAGCCAAGCCGATTCCACCGCCACATCGACGGCCGGCGCGCCACGAAAGAGGACTTGCACCGGGAGCACGGCGCCGGGCTTAAGCGCGTAGGGGTCGGCCTCAGGAATGATCTCGATGGCCAGTCCGGTGCGTTCCCGATAGTAAGAATCCGGCTTACCCACCTGAATGAGCGATTTCACGTATTTGCTGTAGCGCTCCCGTCCAGGCTTACCGGTCTCCCCATGCTCCTCGCGCCATTTTAGAGGCGTGGTGAGATTTTCGTGCTCCAGGTACGAGCGGAATTTTTTCGCATCCAGCTCGATCAGGCTCGGCAGCGTTTCGGCCGTCAGAATGGCGACTCCGGCACCAGGGACCCGGACCACGGCGATGGTTCGTTTCGCTTCGGCGGTGATGCTCTCGAACATCGACGACCCGGCCCGCGACACCAGTTTCGTATTCCGCAAGCGGTCCGGCTTGACGGCAGAGACGCCGACCGGAAACTCATCTCCATTTTGGAAGACGATTCGGAGCTGTGTTCCCGAAGTCGTGACAAATTTCTCCGGCATAAGGTAAAGATCGTGAGATAGCCCGGGGACAGTGAACGAGAGCAGCATTGTCCCGAGTAAATTGGTGGTTTTCAATGGTTATTCACTCCATCATCATCATACTCCCGCCCCGTCAACTGATCAGCCAGGCGGCGGCGCTCCATTACATTATGAGCGTGCTCATTTTGCTATTGACAGCAAGAACCTCGGCGGGTTACTTTATGAGCGTGCTCACATTAGAATTAACCAACCGGAGGTGCCGATGAGGATTACCGCTGAGGCTAAGACTTTAACCCGTGAGCGGATTCTGGAGGTGGCTACCCGCCTTTTCCAGACTGACGGGTGGCATGTCACCACGACGCGCAGTATTGCCGTGGCGGCGGGGATTGCTACCGGAACTCTGTTCAACTACTTTCCGGCCAAGGAAGCCATTGCGGCAACCCTGATGGCTGAGGCGCTTCGGCGATCTCATCAGGATCGGGCTGGTGAGGATGAAGGTTCAATCGAGGCGGATCTCTTTACGCTGATCTGGAGTGGACTCTTCCGTCTGCGCGAGTTTCGCAAGTTTCTGGGGCCGGCGGCGGAAACCATTTTCAGCCCGTTGGCGCGCGCGGCTCCCGATAGTGCCGGGGACGCCATCCGGGTCGAACACTTGGAACTGATGGAGGCGATCCTTACGGCGCATGGCTTTGCGGCTCCGAGGTCAGTGGTGACGGGGCAGCTCTATTGGACTCTTTACTTGGGTGTTTTCATGTTCTGGGCCGCCGATGAGTCGCCAGGATTGGAAGACACACTAGCGCTGCTTGACGAGTCAGTCAAGCTGTTCGCGGCGTCGCTCGGTGTTCATCGGGCCCGGGCATTGGCGGCGGATTCGTTAGGGCCGATTTGACGGTTGAGGGCGCGAAAGGAAATTTATGAACTTGAGCGAATTAGTGGCGGCGCTTCCTGAGGATGATCGGCGGACGATGCCGGTCGGCTCGCTGCACCGGCTGTGGACGGTTTCGGAGATTTCCGCGCAAGTGGGCTTGGCGTATTTGGCGGTGTGGATCCGCCAATGGTTCACGAACGCCGAAGCGTCGAAGCGGCAATTGATGGAGACCAACCTCCGGGTAGCGCTGAAGCTGTTTCATCGGCTCGGCTATCTGCGGGGCGCTTTGGCCAAACTCGGCCAAGGTGCCGCCCACTTGCCGCATCTGCTTCCTCAACAAGTGGCGGATACGTTGGGGCGACTGCAATTCGATGCCCCGCCGATGCACTTCCCGCTGATCCGGGAGGTGGTGCGGAACGAGTTCGGCCGGGGAGCCGGCGAAGTCTTTGTGAACTTTGAGAAAGAGGCATTTGCGGCGGCGTCCATCGGGCAAGTGCATCGCGCATGGCTCAAGTCGGGCGAGGCGGTGGCGGTGAAGATCCAATATCCGGGGATCGCGCGAACGATCGACGCCGATTTTCGCAATCTCTCCGCCCTGCTGCTGCCGCTGCGATTGGGTAAGGACTGGGGCTCGGTGAAGGCGCAGTTCGAAGAGGTCCGGCGGATGCTGAATCAGGAGGTCGATTACGTGCAGGAGGCCGAGTCCACCCGGCGCGCGGGCGCACTTTTCCGGCCCGAAGATGGCATCGTGGTGCCGCAGGTCTACGGCGAGTACTCGGGCAGGCGGGTTCTGACCACCGGGTTACTTCAAGGAGTTCACCTGCCGGAATACTTGGCCGGCCACCCGTCGCAGGCCTCGCGCAACGCCTTCGGCACCAAGATCTACGTGGCCTGGAAGCGCATGTTTTATGCCTTCATGCCCTATGCAGATCTCCACCCCGGCAACTTTCTTTTTATGGAAGACGGCCGGCTGGGGCTGCTGGACTTTGGTTGCGTGCAGCTTTACGGCCCGGAAGAGCGTGAGATTACGATGCTGGCCGATCGGATGTCGTTTGAGGATGCCTCGCTGATGCCAGAAGTCGTGCGGCGGGTTTGTGGCGTGACGGAGGGCGACGCGGCACTGCCGGATTATCTGCGAATGATGGCCGAATCGCGGGAGTGGATGATGGAGCCTTTGAGCACGCCGGGTCCCTTCGATTTCGGAGACGAGGCGCACTTTCAAAAGGGAATTGACTGGTTTTCCCGCACCGTGCAGAAGCGAATGACGCGCGCCAATCCGATGTACGTGTATATGAATCGCAGCATCTTTGGGCTGAAGGCGATGCTCTTCCGGCTCCGGGCCCAAGTGGATGTTCATGAGGTGATCCGGCAGGAACGGCCCCGGTCGAGTCCGCTTGCCAAAGGGCGCTGAACCAGCGGACAATCCTATGTATTCCGATGATCGAGATTCGACAATTGAACGCGGACGAAGCCCCGCATCTCTCGCTCAACAGAACCCTGACCGTCAGGGAGGGGATCTCACAGTCCTGCCATCAGAACATATTCACACGGTCGCAGCAATCGTGCTTTGCTTTCTATCTTTCGTCCGACTAGTAGGGTGTGGACTAGTAGGGTGTGAACAGGCAAAACATGTGCCCCGCGACTTACACAACGCGGTCAGATGACTAATACGGCCGCCACGTGTTCCGAGTAAGTTCGCAGCAGAAACTAGCCCGCCGCGTCAGCGGTGGGGCACTTAGGTCAAATAATGCGATGATTCCACCGCTCAAGCGGTCGAGGTACTAGCGGCGGCTCAACTCCACTTCTTAAATGACTTTGAGACGGCGAGCGGAGAAGAGGATCCATGCGGCCAGTGGAAACAAGAGGGCGAGGGCGCTGATGACGGTGTTGATGGGGGCGTGGTCACCGCTGTAGCCGAGTAAAGCTGCGGAGGGCGCGGCGAGTAAGTTGGCCATGAGGAGGACGATGGCGGCGGCCGAAGAGCGGTGTTCGGGTGCGTAGTGTTCAGCGATCCAGCCGGCGAGGAAGCCCGTCAGAATTGGCCCAGCGTATTGGGCGGTTTGGTGGATGGCGATGGCGAAAGCCCGGGTGGCGGTGTGGTGGCCGGCGAGAAGGGCGTGGGAGACGGGGGGATAAACGCTTTCGGCTCTGCCGGTGAGGAAGGAACGGGCGAAGACCATCTACTCCAGGTCCTGGGTGACGCCGGTGAGCAGGATGCCTGCGCTCCAGATGGCGAAAAGTTGCTGATGGGATTCGGAATTGCAGCGGTAGTCGTGTTTGGACCTTGGGTCGCCGCCGAGCCCACCGACACGCCGCTCGATGGCGTTTACGACTTTAAGAACGCCGATTTGAGCGTCTTCAAGGGGATTGCCGGGCATTTGGATTCGACCGGGAAGTTTGCGGGCTACTGGACCACATCATCGCCGACGGCGAGACGCGTATGGCGGATTTCCGGTTGACGATGATTGAATTTCCGGGCTTGGGTCTCAACATTCCGGGTGCCGATTCAGACTTGGCGGGAAAGTATACTTTTGCCGGGGAGGCGGTCGATTTTCGCGGGGAACTTCGCTTGGACGCCAAGATCTCCCAAACACAAACCGGTTGGAAGCGTTGGGTGCTGAAGCCAGCCGACCACTTCTTTGCCAAAGAAGGTGCGGGGACCCTGTTGCGAATTAAGATCGACGGCACCCGCGATCAGCCGCACTTTGGCCGGGATAAGAACGCTGCGGACGAAACAGCGGCGGTGAGTCGTCTCAAACGGTAGTACTATCTATACACGCAGATCGGCTGCGGAAGTAGATTCACTGGGGAGATGAAACCGTCATGAAGAAAGCTGAAATCGGACCTCGAATCGGGGCACTGATTATCGATGCGTTGATCGCCATTCCGCTGGGGTTGCTGTCGATTATTCCGTTTGTGGGAATCATCTTCAGCCTACTGCTGGTTGCCTATTGGTTGTGCCGGGACCTATTTCGTCCCAGCTTGGGAAAGAAAGCTTTGGGTCTGGACGTCACCGGCCTGAATGGCGAACGGCCGACGGAACAGCAGCTGATTTTGCGCAATATTCCGTTCGCACTCTCCCCGCTCCTCATGATGTTTCCGTTCGTGGGGCCCTTAGTCGCCGCGCCTATTTCGGTGATTGTGTTTGTCGTCGAGCTGGTGATGTTTATTACGCAGGGGCAACGATTTGGCGACCAGTTGGCCAAGACGCAAGTCGTGGCCAAAGTTAGTGCTTAGCCTTTGGTGACGCGCATGGCGATGGGGTCCCAGTGCTGGATTTGCTGTGAGTAAATACTCTCATTGCAGAGCAGGGCTGGGCCCGCCGCGCGCAGACCAAAAATGGGATCTTCAATCTGTTTAGCCCCCTCTAACACTGAGGCTTGGAAGTTGCGGTGGTGCTCCAGGTGGGCGTCCGCGCGCATGGTGAACTTCTGGTCGTCGTTGTCGAGTTCGGCACCAGCCGGGCGGGGTGGATATTTCTTCTGATACTCACGCACATACTCGGCTTGTAACTTCGCCGGGAAGGTGTTGATGCTCATGCCGGGCTCGCGTTCGCGCGGAGTCTTCGAAAGGACGAGTGTGTTATAGCTCGTGGTCATCGTGCCTTCGCTGCCGACGAAGCGAAAGCCAAAACGCTCTTGTGGTTCGCTGCTGGCGAAGTTGACTCTTAAGGCCAAGGTAAAGGCGGCATGCTCTTTCGATTGCGGATAATCCAGCGTGGCGAGCATAACGTCAGGCACGTCGCGGCCGTCATTCCAGAAGCGGACGCCTCCCGTCGCGTACATGCGGGTGGGCCCTAAGGAGTTAGTGGCGAGGTGTAAGCCACTGAGTAAGTGGACGTACAGGTCGCCGGCGAGGCCGGTGCCATAGTCGCGGTAGTTACGCCAGCGGAAGAGGCGGATGGGCTCGAAGGCGTGCCGGGGGGCGTTCCCGAGAAATCGATCCCAATCGATATTTTGCGGGGAGGCATCGGGTGGAATCGAATATTGCCAGGCACCCAGCGCGGTGTTGCGGTCTAGCCAAGCTTCCACCATGTTCAGCTCACCGATGGCGCCTTGCGCAATGAGTTCTTTGGCCTTTAAGTAAATTGGCGAACTCACGTATTGACTGCCAACTTGGAAGACCTTGCCGGACTTACGCCAAGCCTCAATCACGGCGTGGCCATCTTCGGCCTTTTGGACCATGGGCTTCTGGCAATAGACATTCTTA
>JANLPT010000048.1:0-19564 GCA_031367405.1 Bryobacteraceae bacterium | reverse complement strand
GTTTTTTAAATCGCCGGCGCAGAGCGATGAGAACTAGGGGAGCCGCGAGGAGGCTGGTGGCCGAAGGTTCGGGGACCTGGGACCCCAGCAAACTAGCTTGGGGGCTGAGCAGGTCAGCGGCGAATTGGCCGCTCGTATTGTAGCTTAATCGACCCATGAAGCCTTCGGGGTCTGAAGTGAGGAGAGGCGTAAGTCCGTCGTCGGCGGTGAGGCCGAAGGCGAAGACGCTGCCGGAGCTGCCGGACAGGATAAGGGGTAAGTTAAAAGTAACGCGAAAGGCGATCCCGGTACCGAAGGATAGTAAGTGGGTGTAGTCGTTGAGGGCCGTGGAATTATTTAGCGTCACCGTGGCCGGCAAGGTGCCGCTGACGCCACCGTTGGTGAGTGGCGCGGTGACCGAGAGAGCGCCGGGGCCGCTGAAGAGGAAGTTGGTGACGGTTACGTTGGCGGGGTCGGGGTTGAGGCCGCCGGCGAATTGAAAGTATATTCCGCCGTTCGAACCACCCAGGGAAGATGTATCGAGCAAAATATCAAAGACGGTGGCGCTCCATCCTGGAATCACCAGAGAAGCGCCGATGAAGAAAAGGCGTGATAAGTGCAGCATCGAGTGAATCCTTCTAGAAATTACCGGAATAAACCTTGGGAATGAAGACGATCGACGCATTCGCCGGGTTACTGAACTGAACGGGCACGGTGACGGACTGCCCCGGAGCTAACGAACCGGAGCCCGGGACGCTTAGATAGGGCCCTTGCCCGGCGAGGGTGCCGGAAGGGTTGATGGCGGAGACGCCGGCCGTCAGATTGGCGAGTAAGACGGTCAAAGGCCAGTTGATTGGTTGTGCCGAAGTATTTTGCACCTGGATGGTACCGGAGTAAATACGGGTAAGGCGGTTGTAACTGAAGGGCGAAGTTGTGACGCGGACAAGGTTGGTCACCTCAACTGCCGAAATCGTGACGGGAGCGGTGAATTTGAGGGCGGAACTATCGGCGAGAACGCCCGCTTTAAAGCTCCATTGGAGCAAGTATTGATTGGCGGGAGCGCCTGGACCGCGAATGCCAACCGTGGCCGCAGCTCCGCCGGAAACAGCGGGGGCTGAGGAGGTAATTTTCCGGTATTGGAAAAGTATCTGGTTGGAGCCTTCCGACAAGATGGTTTGGAAATTGAAGGCTCCCGGCGAATTGAGGGCGAAGACATTGTTCCATTGGATAATGAACTGGCGCGAGCCGGAAATCCCTTGCGTTTCGTAAGCGACCGAACCCGCACCAGCCGGGCTAAAAGTAAGATCGCTCCAGAGGGGCGCAATGAGGGGTTGATTGCCGGTGGGGCTTTGGGCAGAGAGGTCAAGGTTGGTGAAGTCATTGGCGGGGCAACTACCGAAGGAGAGTACGCCGTTGGAGCTGATACAGACACTGGAATAAATAGTGCCGTAGAATCGAAAGGCAAATGGCAGGGCGACCGTCACCTGGTCGTCGTCGGCACTGGCGAGCGCGCTGGAGCCAGTGGCCGCGATGTCGTTGTAGGCGTAACCAACGGCATTGGTCATCGTGTAGCCGAATGCGTCGGTTTGGGCGGCCAGGGGCAGCGCGGATAGGATCGTGAGGCAAGTAAGAATCTTCATGATAGCTAGTCTTCTTATTATTTAGTAACTGCGCTGCTTGACCGTGTAGATTTGCCCGCCACCCACCACAATCTGAGCAGTGCGGACATAGTTCACTAACGACTGGAAGATGCTCAGCCCGTAGTTGGCGGTGAAGAGCCCGGCCCCTGACCCGGTGGTGGCATTGAGCGTAACCATTCCCGGTGGACCGTTTACCAGTAGGCCAGGCGCGGCACAGGCATTGGGGACTGCCGCAACGCTAAAGCTGGCGTTGGCCGTGCCGAGCCGACCGAATGTTTCGCCGAAACTCGACAGCGTGTAGACACAAGTGGAAGGATTCTGGGTGACGGTAAAGTCAGTATTGGCTATCTTGATCACTCCGGAGCGAGAGGCACCGTAGGGGTTAAGCGCGACGGAGAACGAGACCGAACCATTCGTTCCGGCATAGGTGGTTCCGGTGATCGTGAGGAAGCTGGTGTTACTCACGATGGTGTGGGCGCAGTTACTCACCGAAGTAGTGTAAGTGAAGGAACTAGCGGCACCAAACTGGTCGACCGCAGAAAGGCTGGCCGGTGAAAGGTTAATGGTGCAGGGAGCGGCGGGTTGAGCCACCGGGAAGGTTTGTCCGGCGATGGTGAGCGTACCTGCGCGAGCTAGACCTGTGCCGTTGGGTTGAACGGTGAAGGCGACATCGGCGCTGCCAGAGGATGAGGCACCTGCGGTAATGGATAGCCAGGGATCGTTGGCCGTCGCGATGAACGGACAGCCCGGTGCGGTGATGACTCCGACAGAGGTAGGTCCGCCCGCAAAGGGGACCGAGGCGAGGGGGGAGCGCAGTTGGTAAGAACAAGCCGTGCCGCCCTGATTGACGATGATGTTTTGCCCAGCTACAGTAATCGTCGCGGAGCGGGCAGCCGCGGCAGCGTTGGCACCGGCGGTGAAAGCCACCGAACCTGGTCCGCTACCAGAGGGAGGAGTAACGATGAGCCAAGCCGCATTGCTGGTGGCGATCCAGTTACAACCAGAGCCAGCCGCACCGATGGCAACAGTGCCCGAGCCACCGCCCGCAGCGACCTGGGTGCCGGTGGGGCTGAGGGTGATGGAGCACGGTACACCGGCCTGAGTGACGGCCAGGGCTTGGCCGCCAACCGTAATATTCGCCGCGCGGGCATTGGTGGACGAGTTGGGCGCGAGATCAAAAGTGAAAGGCGCTGCGCCGGTTCCAGTGGTTGAGACGCCAGAGGCGGGCGTGATCCAACCGGCACCGGGGTCAGCGGTCCAGCCGCAACCGGCGGGAGTGGTGAGCGTGAAATTAATAAGCCCGCCGGTGGCGGCGACGGAGGTGGATGCGGCGGAAAGGCCGAAGGTGCATCCAGTGCCGACTTGGCTGATATTGATACTCTGACCGCCGAGCGTGAGGGTGCTCGAACGGGAGATAGAGGTACCGTTGGCGGCAATGAGTAAGTTGATGGTCGCGGTGCCGCTGCCTCCCAAGTTGGGTGTGCCACCGGCGAGCGCGATGAAGCTGGCAGGAGCAGCGGTCCACGGGCAGCCACTGCTCGAAGCCGAGAGCGCCACGGGTAAAGTGCCGCCTGCGACGGGCGCGGCGAACGCAGTAGGGGACAAGGTGAAGTTACAGGCGGTGCCAAACTGAGTCACCTGGAATGTGAGTCCGGCGATGGTGAGAGTAGCGCTGCGAGTGGTGGGCGACGGGTTAGAGTCAGCGGTGTAAGCTACCGGACCGTTGCCAGTGCCAGAACCAGCTGATGTGACATGCAGCCAGCTATCGGAGGAGAGCGCACTCCAGTTACACGTCGGGGTCGAGATGATGTTGATAGAGCCAGACCCTCCGGCGGCAAGAACCGTGGCCGCGTTGGAACTCAGAGAGTAAGTGCAAGGGACACCGGCGGTAACGGTAAGCGTGACCGGCAAGACGCGAGGCGAGTTAGAAACGCCGGAGGCGCTAAAGGTAACGGCGCCGGTGTAACTCCCAGCTGGGAGCCCAGTGGGATTGAGGGTGACATTGGCGGTCGCCGGTGCCGAGCCAGACGTTGGCGATACGGATAGCCAGGGTCCACCGTTCGACGTGGAAGCAGAGGCGGTGTAAGCATATCCACTGGCCGTGGAGCCGAGGCTGACGGGAACCGGCGAGGGCAGCGGGTTGCCAAGCGTGTAACTCAGCGAAAGTGACGACGGAGCCAGAGTCATGGACGGAACGGGTGTACCGAACGGAGCCACGCTGAGTACGTAGCGTTGGATGAAGGTGTTGCCCGACGAGTCAGAGGCTTGCACCACCACGACGAACGGCCCCTGGACGGTGGGCGTGCCACTGAACACTCCACCCGCCGAGAGGGCGAGCCCCGGAGGCACATCGGAGTCGGCAGTGAAACGGAAGCTGTAGGGTGGCGTACCACCGGCCGCCGCAAGGCTCGCCGAGTAAGGCGCACCGGCCACGGCTGGCGCGAGCGCGCCGGCGGTGGGCGAAACGCTCATGGAGCTAATGAGAATAGAGTTGTTGATCGAAATATTCTGGGTGCCGTTGGCGTCGACCGCCGCCAGTGAAAATGTGTATGTGCCGGGCGCGGTAGGCGTGCCCGTAAGCAGGGCCGAAACCGGTCCGGCGGGCGGTGTGATCGACAGGCCGGGGGGCAAGGTGCCGCTGGCAATTGAAAATGTTTGCGGCAAAGTACCCCAGCCGGGGGCGCGCAGATCGTTGAGCGAAAAGAAGTAAGCTTGCCCAAGGGTGGCGCTCGGAAAGGTTTGGAAACCGTTATTGTTGGCGTTGATCACCTGGCTAGCCGGGAAGACGGTCAAGCCGTAAGAGAGTCGGCGAGAGACGCCATTTGCATCGATGACAATGGCCCGCATGACGAAGTTGCCCGCTTCGGTCGCGGTGCCGGAGAGCACGCCGGTGGGCGAGAACGTCAGGCCGGCCGGCAGAAAGTTTCCGGCATCAATGATAAAGCTTAGGGGTGCCTGACTGTTCAAGAGGCTGATGCCTTGGCTGTAGGGGACGCTCACGCGGGCCGGGGGAAACTGAAAGTCTTGCGAGTAAGTGTTGAGCGGCGCGGGACGTAGATCGGCGGTCTTGAGCCTGGCTTCACGAATGCCGAAATTGCCGGTGGCGTCGTCGACGCGGACCTTTAGAATATAGTTGCCGGGCGTTGGGACGGCCCCCGCGAGATAGGCGGAAGTAGGCTGTGCTCCGGTGGGCAAGGAAGCGCCGCTTAGGAGTTGTAGCCCAGGAGGCAGCGCGCCGATCACGGACCACGTGTGGGTACCGGCCCCCAGGTTCACCGACATTTCGCGCGACGGCGACCGGCCCGTGGCGTAATCAAATAAGTCAATTCCGAAGTTATTGATGTCGATGCGCCGGTCGCCGGTCGCGTTAATAGTCATGGTCGCCGTGAGATTTCGGCTAGACGAACCATTGGAAACGATCATCGAAAAGCTGTAAACGCCGGTACTGGTTGGCGTGCCGCTCAGGACGCCGGCGGCACTCAGCGCCAGCCCTGGCGGCAGGAAGTTAAGAGCTACGTTATTGGCTAGCGTATAGGTGTAAGCCGGGCCGGTAGGCACGGAGAGAATCGTGGTGGAATAGGGCTGATTCACGATGGCTGTTCTCAATGTGGAGGCGGCCAGCGCGAACAGGAGAACCTTAATCTCGATGGTGCGATCGACGATGACACCGGCCGAATCCTGAAAACGGAGACGGGGAAAGTAGCTTCCGGTAGCGGCGGAAACGCCGACGATGGCATACCGGCCATGATTGCTGTTGCCGAAGACCGTCTCACCCGTGGCGAGGGCTAGCCCCGGCGGCAGGGAACCTGCAATCAGAGAGACGGTGTAAGGAGGAGTGCCCCCGGTGACGCCAAGAGTAAAGATTGACGCAACGTTCGGAACAAATTCGAGAGACGCCGGCGTCAGGCCTCCTTGGGGCGGAATGGCTAACCCGGTAATCGTGTTGACCAGTGCGGTATTGCGGATATACAGGACAAAGTTTTTTGTCGAAGTGACCGTTCCATTGCCGGCAGCGATGTTGATGCTGAACGTGCCGGTCGACGTGGGAATTCCCGAGAGAGTCCCAGTGGGAGACAAGGTCAAACCGGGAATCACGCCGGCGGTGGACCAGGTGAGGCCGGGTGTCGGAGAGGTGAATGTGAGCGAGTAGTTGAGGCCTGCGACGGCACTCGGCAAGACGAACGGTGTCGAGATGCGGAACGGGTAGACGCTAATCGCGTACCCGCGGGGAAGCGAGTCGCCATTCGAGTCAGTAGCAACCAAGGTGATGCCGAATGACCCTTGCGAAGTGGGTGTGCCGGAAATGACTCCGGTGGCGGGGTTCAGCGTCAACCCAGGCGGCAGCGGATTGCCGCTAATGCTGAAAGTATAGGGTGCCGTCCCGCCGCGCACATCAAAGGACTGGCTATAGACATCACCCACGTAACCCGGCGCCGTACCGCTAGTAAGAAAGTTAAGAGCGGATAGGCGGAGGGTGACGCTACGCTGGCCGATGTTACCCGCCGGATCGGTGCAGCGGAGGATAAACGAGTAACTGCCGGCTCCAGAGGGCAAACCAGCCAGCAAGGCAGTGGCGGATGTGTTGGTACCAGAGTTGAAGCTGTCTGGCGGCAGCAGCAGAAATCCTGGCGGGATGGCACCGCTGATCACAGTTGGCGTGGGATTGATTCCCGTGGGCGAACCGCCGCAGCTAATGGTACGGTTGGCGAACCCGGAAGAGAACGTGCCAAAGTCACCATTGTCCACCGCCAAAGTGACGGCAGTTCCGGCCAGGATATCGATGAAGCTGTTATTCAGGAAGGTGTTGCCAACCGAGTCGCTAAAGGTCCAATCGAAGCGTTGGAAGATACCGGTCTCATTGGGGGTGCCCGTGACGACGAAGCGCCCGGTTAGGGTTTCGAGGGCTCCGGTGAGCCCAGCGGGAACCGTCGCAGGGACAGTTGTATACGGCGGAGTGCCGCCCACTAAGATCATGCGGATGGGTGAGATGGCGGTGCCAAGCGTCAGTTGCGGCCAATTCCGTTGCGAGAGGCCGATTGCACGCACCGCGATGCTGTAGTTTCGGACGGCCTGATTGCCAGCGGCGTCAGTTACGCGAATGCCAAAAGAGTAGGTTCCCGGCGTGGTTGACCTGCCGCGAAGGTAACCCGGGTGCGGGTCACATTCCGGACACACAATTGATCCATTAGCGATATACATGCCGGGAGGAGCAGTTGATCCAGGGGCTAGGTCATAGGTGAAGGGTGGCAATCCGCCGCTCGGGTATGTGCCTTGAGTGAATTCCTCCCCCACGAAAGTGTCATTCCAGTTGTTGCCTCCCGGCGTAAGCGGCGCCGGATTTTGGGCGGGAATGACATTAATGCCAAAACGGAGGGTACGAGTATTCGGAGTGGCAGCGGAATCGCGCACGATGAGGGAGAATCCCCAACTATAGTTGATGTTTGGCGGGGTCCCGCTAATCACGCCGCTGGAACTAAGGCTCAACGCGGCCGGCAATGAATTCGCGGCGGCTAATTCGACCGTATAGGGAGCCGTGCCTCCCGAAAACGTGATGGGTTGACTATAGAACTGCGCCTGGATCGCGTTAGGTAAGACGCGGCTGGTATTGACCAATTGGAGGGGGCTCAAGAGTTGCGTATACCGGCGGGTGAAGGTGGCGCTCAGCGCGTCGACGACTTTGAAATCGAAGGTAAATCGATCGACGCCCGCACCGAGGGCCGGAATGGTGCCGGAAAAGTCACCGGTGTTCGCGTTGAGGGAAATTCCAACGGGGAGATTATAGACAGTGTTGGCCGGTGGCACTCCAACGATCGGAACAATTGAGTAAGTATAAGGTCCGGTACCGCCGGCAGCTGCCAAACGAATGTTGTAGATTTCCCCGGAAGCGTACCGGTTCGGTGTAAATCCCGCGATGTCGATACTAGAGACGATGTAAGTGAGGGTCTTATCAACCGTGGCACCGGCGTTGTCCGTCACCCGGATCGTGGTTTGGTAAGTACCCGCCGCAATCGCTAAGCCGAGCAGCCCACCGCGATTAGCCGTATTGATGTTATCGGGCAGACGGGGGGCGTTCTCGACACGGAATCCGGACGCTAGCGCGGCTCCTGCGGTTTGGGCAGGCGATGCGGAAAACACATAAGGGGGCGTGCCACCGGTGGCATCCAGACTCAGCTGAACATAGCCCCGGACAACGGTTCCCTGATTGGTACCTGTGGAGATAGCCAACGGTTGACTCCACGCTAAAGGCAGAGTCATCGCCAGTAAGACGAAAATGCGCATCAGAATCCTCTCCGCCGTACCGGCGCTATAGCTAGAGCGAGGGCACGGTATGTTTGATGAAGTATAGCAGAAATGAAAACGTAAGAGTGACACAAATTTGTCACGAATCAAATAATTATTTAGAGTTGTGATTAGGGATTCTGGACAGAATGCTATGAACTTCACCGCGCGCGCTGTTGGCTTTGGTTTGGATGAACCATGTCGGCAGTATATTGCATAAGTTCCTCATAGTTTGCGAGCCCCGACATGCTCGGATGTGGCATAACTCCTCTAATGTAGGTCAGCAGCTACCCTCATCAGCGGGTAAATTAAGGCCGCTTTCGAAGGTACATGAAGTCATGCCAGTCCGGGTGGCGCATGATCATCAGGCCTTGCTGCCGCCTCTCGCCGGACAACCGCCGATTCGACGTCCGGCCCCGAAAAACCTCTCCACCGCCGCGTCGCCGCACGTCTTCATCAGCCCCAGCATGATCCCGGACCCACCGGTCGCTGACGCTCATCTGCTCCGACGCTTCCTGTTGGCTGATCTGGCCATCCCTGGGCTCGCTTCAGCCACTCCAACTTGTCTCGTTCCTCTTGAGTGAGGTGGAGTTCGGGATACGCGACGATGGTCCCGATCCCGGCGATAGCCCCGTTCCTTAGAAGACGAGGCGAAGACCAAATTGAATGTTGCGCGGGTTGCCGCCGGCGACAATTTGCCCGAACTGTGCGCTGGCAACGTCAGTAGTGGCGCCACGGGCATCGAGGGCCGGGGTGTTCGAGATGTTGAACATTTCGGCGCGGAACTGGAGATTGAAGCGTTCGCGAATGAGCGTGTTCTTGATCAGCGAGAGATCGAAATTCACACGACCGGGTCCGCGGAGGCGGGGCTGGCTGACGCTATCGGTGGGAAGTGTATAGGGGGCGGCGCGCTGGAAAGCAGTGGTGTCAAACCACTTGTCGAGCGTCTGTTGATTGCCTGGCAAGACAGGGTCTTTGAGGCGATCGGCACGTCCGTTGGTGGAAGAAAAGTTGAGCAGATTGGTGACGTCGGGGGCGGTGATCAGGACCGGGCGGCCCTTTTGAAGAACCGTAATGGAAGCGAACTGCCAGCCGCCGAGCACCTGGCTCACGACGGGAATGGGACTGGAGAGGAATTTGCGCCCTTTGCCGAAGGGGAGATCGTAGACGTAGCTGAAGACGAGGCGCTGGGGGACGTCGTTGGCTTCAATGCCCCGGTTGTATCTGGCGTTGTAAAGACTATTGGAAGGGCCAACGACCCAGGTGTTGGACTGCATGGTGTTGGCGATGGTCTTCGAAGCGGTGTAGGAAGCGCTCAGAGTCATGCCATGGGAGTACTGTTTCTCGAGGCGCATGTACCAGCTTTGGTAGCTCATGTCGCCGTAAGGGTCGCGGAAGATGAGGAGGTCGAGAAACTGGGGATAGGGACGAAGGGCCTGGCGGGCCTGGATGGTTTGGCCGCTGAGAGAGCCGGTGCGGATTTTACCGAAGAAAGGATTGGGGACGGGCTGAAGGAGCTGGCTGCCAAGGGGGAGCAATGCTGGATCGTTCTGGTTACGCTGGCGGTTCCAGTAGAGATGGGTTGTTTTGGCCCCGACGTAAGCGACCTCGAACATGGTGTTAGAGCTCAGCATGCGCTGAATGGAGAAGGTCCAGTTGGCGACGTAAGCGTTGGGTCTATTGCGCGTGTCGGCCCGGACATTTTGGCCGGCGAAGTTGGTGTTGCGGTCGGGGATGATGATGCCGCCCGCGAAAGGGTTTGACCAGGAACCGCCTTGGGGCGGAGTATTGATGAGCGAGTTGGGCTGGCCGAGGAAGAGAGCGTTGGACAGAAAGCTGCCGTTACCGAAATCGGTAGCGGCGGCATTGACGCCGACATAGGTGGCATAGAAAATCGCGGCACCGGAGCGGATGACAGTTTTCGAATTCAGCTGGTAGGCGAGGCCGAGACGGGGCGAGAAGTTCTTACGGTTGGGGTCGGACTGGTATTCGCCGGGCTTGGTGAGTTTGAAGTTGCCTTTGAGTCCGGTGACGGGCTCGACGGCATTCCAGTCGATGTAACCGATTTGGCCGAACTTTTCCGCGTAGGGGGTCGTGTATTCCCAGCGGAGGCCCAGGTTGAGCGTGAGCTTGTTGGTAATGCGCCAGTCGTCCTGGAAGTAAGCGCCATAGTAGCGCTGATAGAGGAAGAGCGGGCGAGTGATCGTGATGGCACCGGCTTGAGGTACGCCGAGTAGGAAGCTAGCGAAGCCGTGGCCGGAGTTGAGCGCGGTGACGTTGGGATCGGGACCCTGGCTATACAGACGGTCGAAGATGTATTGGCCAGAGGACTGTTGGGAGTTGAAGGCATTCAACTTGATGAGTTGAGAATCCACCCCGACTTTGATCTTGTGGCGGGTCTTGATGAGGGTGGCGTGGAACTGGCCGTGCCAGGTGTCCTGAGGGACCAGATTGCGGCCGGTGCCGCCCAGCTGATCGAATTCGTTGGGAGCGGCACCGGTCACGGCGAGGCCCGCGCCCTGAGCATAGGTTTGAACGGAAATTTGGGGAAACTGTTGAAAGAGAATGTTGTCGGTGACACTCTTGGGAAAGCCGAGCGAGGCGACGTCGAAGCCTTCGCTGAGGGGCCGGGAGTCGAATTGAAGGCGAGTGTAGCTGATGCGGCCTTCGGTAATCAGGTTGGGCGTCCAGGTGGAGGTAAGCGTGATGAGGGCGCTGTTGGCTGGGTTGGAACTGAGCGAACGTGGAGGGAAGGCGGCGTTGAGCGCGACCTGGGTAGTGTTCTTGAGTTCACGGCCACCGTAGCGTCCGTAGAGGCGATGGCGATCGGAAATCGTATGATCGATGCGGCCAAACCAGGAGTCGCCGTTGGAGATGGCTTTTCCGGAGCGGAAGTAATTGTTCACGAGCGCGGCGCCTTCGCCCTGGCGGTTGGCTTCTCCCCAGAAGGGAATCACCTTGGCGGAGATAGGATGGATGCGTTGGGCGGGGATGCGGTTGCCGGGGAAAGGATCGCGGAGGATGCCGCCGGGCACATTCGGATTGGCGCGGGTGGTGGTGTAGTCGTAGACGCCGACGACGTTGCCGAAGCGGTCTAAGGTCTGGGAGAAATCGCCTTGCTTTTGCAGGGCCGTGGGGACGGAGAGAAGGGCCTGATCGGGACTGCCCTGGCGGGTGCCTTCATAGATGGCGTACCAGAAAGTGCGGTCGCGAATGATCTTGCCGCCGGCCCCGGCCCCGAATTCGTTGCGCTGGAAGAGGCCCTTGGGAACGCGGTTGCGGTTGTTCTGCCAACTGTTGGCGTTGAGGTGGTCGTTGCGGAGAAATTCGAAGAGGACCCCGTGGAGGGCGTTAGTGCCGGACTTGGTGGCGATGTTGACGATGCCGCCGGCGGCGCGTCCAAACTCGGCTGAGTAAGTGGAAGTTTCGATCTTGAATTCGCCTACTGCTTCAATGGGAACCGTGTACGCGTTACCGGATTCAGTGGTGCCCCGGGATTCGCCTCCATCGATCAGCACGCCGTTCTGTTGCGAGAGGCCTCCGTTGATTTGCGAGGTGGTGGAGACGCCCACGATGTCCTGACCGGTGCCGCGCTGTCCACTGGTGGGGATGACGCCGGGAGCGGTAGATGCCAGGGCCAGTGGATTACGGCCGAGCAGCGGGAGCTCAACGATGCGGCGCTGCTCGACTACTTTTCCGAGGCCGGAGGTCTGGGCTTCGAGCTGCACGGCGGAAGCCGTCACGTCGAGAACCTGGGTGACCGTTCCCACTTCGAGGGTGATGTTGACGGTGGCCGTAAGGCCAACCGTGAGCCGAAGACTGGAGACACGGGAAGGCCGGAAACCAACTTTCTCCGCATTGATGTCGTACTGGCCAGGAGGCAATGCCGGCAGGTAGAAAAGACCCGCCGAGTTCGTCGAGGTGCGGGCCGCCACATTCGTTTCGAGGTTCCGAATGGCAATGGAGACGGAGGGAACGATGGCACCCGAAGGATCGGACACTATGCCGGTAACGGTAGCTCGTTCGCCCTGGGCAAAGGCGCTGACCGTGAGAAAACTCAACAGCAGGGAATAAGTTACGAAATGCATTGGTTTACCTGGAAATTAACTTAATCACAATCGAGATTGTGAGTCAAGAGTTTCTTGTCTGTCTCCTACAAAACGTTTGGCCGGGATCCCGGCGGCCCCTTTGGTATCCCGGCTATCCCTCGACTGGATTCGCTTTCAAGAGTTTGGCGCGTGTACCGCAGTTTTCATTTTGCTGCCGATTAGAAAATAACTTTCAAGACGCCCTGAAACTGGCGCGATAGCGAACCCTGCCCGGTGACGGTTCCGAAGGCGGTTCCGGTTACGGCCATGTTGGGCGGGCTGAAGTTCACATGATTCAGGGCGTTGAAGGCTTCGGCGCGGAACTGGATGCGAACCCGTTCGGTGGCGTAGAAGTTCTTGATGAGCGAGATATCCATCTTGGTCTGCGCGTCGCCACGGATATTACTGAAGCGGAGCGGGAAGTTGCGGATATTGTTCAGGAGCTGACGGGCGGGGGCGCGTTCGAAGAGTTCGACGTTGAACCAGCGGTCCACCGAACGCTGGTCGCCGCTGAGCGGAACATCCTTGAGACTGCCGCGGAGAATGACGTTACCAAAGGTGAGCGGATTGCCGCTTTGCCAGTGATAAATCGTATTGAGCTGCCAGCCACCGGCTAGGAGATTGAGCGGGCGCGACAGGTGGGCACCATAGGTGCGGCCACGGCCAAAGGGCAATTCCCAAATGGCGCTGACGACGAAGACATGGGTGCGGTCAAACTGGCTGATGGCGCGGGCGGGGGCGGCATCGGCATCGTTCAGGTACTGGGTGGCATCCATCGCCTTGGACCAAGTATAGGCACCCTGGAAGGTATAGCCGCCTTTTAACCGGCGTTCGACGCGGGTCTGGAGACCGTGGTACCAGGAGTAGCCATCCGAATTTGTCTGACGAATGCCGGCGAACTGGGGATAGGGCTTTAAGAGGTTGGCGCGGCTGATATTGGTTCCATAGACCTTATTGATTCCCGCGAATGGATTGGGAGACTGTTGACTCAGGAAATCAATTGTCCGCTGATCACGCTCGGGCGACGTGCTGAGAAATTTAGGGTCGGTGAAGTTGAGTTCGCGGTTGACCGGAAGGCGAACGCCCTTGTTGCCGACATAGGTCGCTTCGAGCAAGATCTGCCCGGGCAACTGCCGCTGCACGCCGAAGGACCAGCGTTGCGCGTAAGCGAGCACGCGATCCTGCGGATAAGCGGAGAGAGCCTGGCCGAGGTTGGTGGCGAGGCCGTCGCCGCTGCCAACGGGGGCTTGCAATCCGGAGGGGAAAGGATGGGCGGTAGTGGCGGGGTAAGTGAGGCCATTGTCGAACGAAGCAATGATGGGGGTGGAAGCGGTAAAGCCGGTCTGGATGGCGGGACTGCGGTTGGTTCCCAAGGTGTCGTAGAAGAGGCCATAACCGGCGCGGACGACCGTACGGGTGTCGCGTTGCCAGGCGATGCCGATCCGGGGAAGGAGGTTGCCTTTCTGGCCTTTCCAGAACGATCTGCCTGCGGCTCCGCCGGCGTAGAGCAATCCACCGCGCACGCGGAACTGGTCGAGGGGAAGTTCGGCGATGGGATTGCGCGCGTAGTTGGCCCTGGCGAGCGCCTCAATCGGGTTGGGGGAAGTCGAGTCGAAACCGCGGACGGCGCGGTCGAAGCGTTCGGTCACGGGCGATTCGTATTCATAGCGGAGCCCGAGATTGAGGGTGAGTTTACTAGTGAGCTTCCAGTCATCCTGGAGGAAGAACGAAATGTATTTCTCCTGGGTAGCGAAGCTGGCACTGCGCCGCATCTCCCCGTCGGGGACACCGAGAAGGAAGGCAGCATATTCCTGGCCGATGGGTGCGGCGGGCGAATTATCGAGCGGACCTCTGGTGTAGGTGGGCAGGAACTGGAAGGCGGGTGCGACATCGTAACCCAAGCGATTCTGGAAGGCCCGGTAGAGGCGCAGATCGGTGCCATAGCGGAGGTTATGGCTGCCCCGCAGGGAGGAGAGAGTTGCCGTCAGGGAGTGGATCATCGCGGTGTTGGCACCGTCGCCCGATTCCCAGGCGCCGAAGCCGGAGTAAGTGCCGGTGCAGGTTCCCGAACAGGGAGCCGTGATCGCATTGGTGCCGAGGTAGACGTTGGGAAAAGTCTGCCGGTTTTTATCGAGCAGCGCGAGCAGCGCGGGGCCAAAGCCGAGTTTGGCGTTATCGAAGCCGGCGCTGCGGCGGCGCTCGGGGGCGTCCGCCTGGGTGATGCCGTAGCGCAGATTCAGTACCGAGGTGGGGCTCAGGACGAGGACGTCGTCGATGGCGAGGCCCCGGTTGATGCGATTCAGCAGAACGCCCGAGGAAAGGTTGCTGTAAAAATCCTGTTTGTCTTCGGCCCAGTGGTCGTAGTTCAAGCGAACGTACATGCGATTGTTCTCAGAGAAGTTGTGATCGACGCGGGCGAAGTGGACGTAGTAGTCTTCCAGGTCTTTGTTGTTCTGGGTGTAGTTGTTGCGGTTTTCTCTGGTGCCGGGAGTGTTGGGAGCGGCGTAAAAAGACTGAATGTTTTTAGCGACGGGATCGATGCGGCTGGCCGGAATGATGTTGCCCACCATGGGCTGACGGCTGAAGCGTCCGTTGGCAGCGGCGCGCGTGCTGAGGGGATCGTAGATTTGATACGCGGAGCCGAGGGAGAGCAGAGACGAGAGGTCGCCGAGCTTCTGTTCCGCCACCGGAACGGTGCCCACCACGGCGCGAGGCTGGCCCCATTTGTTCGCTTCATAGGCATAGAAGAAAAAAGTGCGGTTGCGGCCGTCGTAGGCTTTGGGGAGGAAGACGGGCCCACCGGCGGCGGCTCCGTAACGGTTGTCCTGGTAGACGGGCTTCTTGCCGCCGGAACGGTTCTGAAAGAAGGTAGGAGCGTCGAGAGCGGCGTTGGAGAAGACCTCGTGGATGGAGCCGTGCAATTGATTGGTGCCACCACTGGTCATGATGTTGATCACGGCACCGGGGGTGTGGCCCACGGCGGAGTCGTAGGCGGCGGTCTGTACTTTGAACTCGGAGACGGCCGCCTGCGGAGGTTGAAAGCCGATGCGCGGCTCGCTACCGGTGGCGACGGTATTGGGAATACCGTCGATGGTGATTTCATTAGAGAACTGTGGATTGCCGTCGGTGGAGAACTGGGAAGAAGCCGTATTGAAACTGGTGCGGCGTACGCGCAGCGGGGTGGTGCTGGTAACACCGGGGGCGAGCATGACGAGTTCGAGGGCGGTCCCGGCCTGGACGGGTAATTCCGTGAGACGGCGCTGATCGATGACTTGGCCGAGCGAGACGTTACCGGCATCGATGAGCGGCGCGGCGGCCGTAACCTCAATGGCTTCCTTTACATCGCCGACCAGCATTTCGATGTCGAGCTTGAGGACGTCGTTGACGCGAAGGAGCACATCGCGCCGGGTGGATTTGCGGAAACCGGAGAGCTCGGCCGACATGGTGTAAGTGCCTGGGAGGAGGAAGGGAATGTAGTAGTTGCCAGACAGGTTGCTGCGGGCACTGACGGTGGTTCCGTTGGCTTCGTTGGTGAGGGTGATGGCGACATTGACGACGGGGGCGCCGGATGGATCGTTGATTTGCCCCGTGATGGTGCCGCGTGAATCCTGAGCGGGACTCAGTACAGCGAAGCAGAGGGCGGCCAGCAGCGGCACCCATATTTTTCTGAAGATCATCGTGGACTTTTCTGACCTCGTTGGATTTTAACTGCACCAAAGGTGAGCAGGAGAGCACAATCGTATCTTATTTCCGTGACTTGGGGAAAGCGAATGAAGATGGGTCAGAGCCCAGTAAGAGAGTTCCGGTATTGCGGGTTAGTAGAAAATCCTGATGATACGTTGGGACAGCTTGCCGGGGCCGCAACCCAGGCCGGCTCCTCGTGAAGAAACGGCCTCTCTCGAAACGGGAGCCCAAAAAACAAAAGCCCCAGTTTCGGAGATGATCCGAAACCGGGGTCTGGTAAGGGTCCGGCAAGTTTACCTGAAGTTTGCCGTCACCGATTTATCGCTGTTCATCGTCAGCGTGCATGTGGTTGCGGTCCCGCTGCAAGCCCCAGCCCAACCAACCCAGGACGAACCTGGATCGGGGGTCGCAGTCAGCACCACAACCGTCCCGCTGGGATAGGTAGCCGCATTTGGATTGGCTGTCACGGTACCCTTGCCGTTCTTGCTGGTGGTGATCTTGAAGCCCGCTGCCGAGCCGCCACCGCCACCGCCACCGGTGGCAGTCGACAACTTCTGCGTCACCGCCATGGTTGCCTGGCCGCCGTCTGAACTCCATACCGTGGCCAGCGCCGGGGCGGTTAACAGCGCCGTCGTGGCGCCTTTGAACTGGCCCAATTCGAACTGCATCGTACCGATCGCTCCGCTCAGCGGATCGGTACCGAAGGTAAATGTCGCGTTTGTATTTGTGGTGGTCGCCGCGACCTTGAACAGATGAGTATCCGTGAAGTAATCCGCCTGCACGATGGTAATCGTGGGGATGGGGAGTACCGTCATGTTGGTCGTGATGTTGGACGTCCCAAGGGACCCCTTCAGCGATACACCCTTGGTACCCGTGACCACCGAGGTGGTGAGCGTGAAGGAAGCACTGAATGCGTACTGCGGAATGGTCACGGTAGACGATTGCAGAGTCTTCGTATCGCCGCTGGTAAGCGCGATCACCACGCCTCCGGCATTACGCGGATAATTCGACACCGTTACCGTGCCGGTGACGGGCTGCCCGCCGATGACGGTTAGCGGTAGGGTTAGCGTGGAAACCGACACGACCGGAGCCGGGCTCAAGGTGACCGTGCTGGACACCGTTACGCCGTTATAGGTTGCCGACACCGGAACTGCGGTAGCCACCGTCACCGGCGACGTGCCCAGAGAGAACGTCGCGTTGGCGGCACCCAAGGGCACCGTTACCGAAGCCGGAAGCGTGAGCAGCGGGCTACTGGAGGACAACGCTACCGTCGCACCGCCGGCCTGCGCCGGAATCGAGAGCGTGATGGTACCGTTGGTGGCGAATCCGCCTTCGGTCGGGTTCGCGCCGACGGATGAGACATTGACCACCGGAGTCACCGTCAGGCTGGCCTGCCGGCTGGTGCTTCCGTCGGTGACGTAAAGCTTCGCCAGCGATGGGACCTGGAGGGCCGCGCCGCCCGCGAAGAACGTGAATGCCGCACTGGATTGACCTGGCAGAATCAACAACGGAGGAGGAGCCTGCAATACTGCGGCATTGGCGGTCAGGAAATTAACCGTCACACCGCTGGCGGGCGCCGCGCCACCAAGGGTGACAGTTCCCGTCACGATACCGCCGGGTGCCACGTTTGCGGGCGACAGCGTCATCGAAGCCACTGCGGACGGAGCCAATTGACCGGGCGCGAATACGACGGCGATGGCATCGCTCGGAACCACTAGACCGGCGGCGGGAGTATTGTACGCATAGCCAACAACATTGCCGCTGGCGTCGACCCCAGTCGCCACCGCATGGGTGTAGCCGGCGGGCAGAAATTGATTCAAATCGACCACGCTTTCCGGCGTTCCCGACCACACCAAAGCATGGCGAACGGAACCGGGGGCGCCCATGGGACCCACCCAGCCATCGCCTACTTGTTGGGTAGCGGTGAGAGCCGTAATGCGGCTGTCGCTATAGGCCGCCGGGTTCATATCCAAGAAGCTGGCCGCTGTTGCCGACCACAATGCCGCATGCTGAGAAGCCGCGGGCAGGCCGCTATAGGCCCATCCGGCCTGCTGCGTGCCGTTGGTCGCCAACGCTTCGGAAGCCGAGTAACCGGCGGGGTTCAAGTCCACCGCGCTCGCCGCGGTCCCGGTCCACATCACCGCATGGCTTAAGCTGTGGTAGGAAAACGTCTCCCCGTAAGGATAGGAGGCGTTGGAGATATAGCCCACCTGCTGACCATTGCGGGCGCCAAGCGCCTTGGAGTAGGTAAACAACAGGGTCGCCGGGTGCAGATTGGTTACTACGGTTCCGTTCCACAGGAGCGCATTTTGAAATGTCACCGTATAAACCGGTCTTTCCCCGTACCCAACGTACTGGCCGCCATAATTGCCGAGGCAATAGGACCAGGTATAACCGCTGGACGCATGCATATCCACGAAGCTGGCCGCCGAGCCCGACCACCTCATCGCGTGGGGCGATCCAAAGTAGGTGGCATAGCCGCACTGCTCCACATCATCGGTCGAGATCGCCATGGAACTGTAATAACTCGCCGATGGATGCAGGTCGACTGCGGTGACCGCATTGCCGTTTTCGAGGATCGCGTGATTGTTTCCGTCTATGCCCGCCTGTTTTCCGGTGCCGGCGCTGGTTAGCTTGCCGCTCCTGGAATTCGGTGGCGTGACGTCGTTGGAGTTGTACTGCTGTGCAAGCACAGGCAGTGAGAATAAGAGCAGGCTTGCCAACCAGGGCGAGCAACTTTTAGTGCCGGAGATATTTTCCATACTAACTGGGACACGGCAAACTCCAGTCCGGAACAGTCTTTTTTAGGCAGCGGTCAATGCTCGTAGCGCGACCTATTGCGAATGAACGTTACTGGGCGCAACCAAGAATCCCCTCCTCACGGTAGGGGTTCGTTTGAGCCAATTAATTCAGTTACTTAACGAACCCCGACCGTCAGGAAGGGGATAGAAATGATGCGAACTCAATTGTCAACCTACTAGCCACCCACCGATCAAAGAAACCCGCAAAAGCTTCCGCCCCTCCGAGGAACAGCTAGGCTGCGGAAACCTAGTCCTGGTCCTCGGCCTCTCTGCCGCCCCGGGGCAATTTGGTACTGCGCTTGCACGGTGTTTTAGGAGAGATACCAACTTTGCCCCCCCTTTCACCGATTGACCACACGCAAGGCGACCCTTTGGCCGGCGCGTCCCCAGAACAAAACTTACAGTGGAGCCTGCCGCTCACCATTCTGGCGGTCCTGGCGGTAACCGCCGCCATGCGTCTGGCTCAGGAAGTGTTGATTCCCATCGTGGTCTCCATCCTGATCGTCAACGCGCTCGACCCCGTGGTGAAATTATTTACGAGGATCGGGTTGGGACGTGCCACAGCGAGCGCAGCGGTGATGCTGCTGATCCTGTCAGCGGTAGGAAGTACGGCGTACAGTTTGCGAATTCAAGCGCTCACCGTGCTGGACGAAATGCCCGAGGGAGCGCGCCGGATGCGCGCCTTGATTGCGGCAAACACAGACAGCGCGGGGCCGATTGAAAAGCTTAAAAAAGCGGCTAAGGAAATTGAGAAGACGGCCAATGCGGCCGCCGGTGGGGATTCAACCCCACGAACCGTCCCGCGGGTCCAGATCGCCCAGCCGGAATCCCGGGCGACGGAATACCTTTGGTGGAGCTCGATTGGGGCTCTCGCATCGATGGGAAACGCGATCGTCATCTTCTTCCTGGTGTACTTTCTGCTGGCTTCCGGAGACCAATACAAGTGAAAACTGCTGAAACTAGCGGGGCCGACCATGTTGGTGCAGATTTTTACCAGTGTGGTGGTATCGGTGGTTACCTGGCTAGCGCTGAAATTGCTGGGAGTAAATCAACCCGCAGTGTGGGGCATCGCCGCGGGCGTGTTGAACTCCGT
>JANLPT010000353.1:0-2807 GCA_031367405.1 Bryobacteraceae bacterium | reverse complement strand
ACGGCGGCACGCGTCGCGCGGGCCAGCATTTGGGCGTTCAGCACCAGCTTGTCCATCCCAAGATTCTTGATGTATTTCAAGCTTTCGGCCATGGCCAGCAGCAGCGAGGTATTGGGTGTCCAAGCGGATTCGCCATTGACGGCGTTCTTGAGTTCACGCTTCAAATCGAAGTAAAAGCGCGGCAGTTTGGCGGCGTCATTCAACGCCCACGCCTTGGGGCTGATGGAGAGGAATGAGATACCGGGCGGAATCATGAAGGCTTTCTGAGAACCGCCGACGACGATGTCGAGTCCCCAGCCGTCGATGTCGAGCGGCATGGTCCCTAGACCGGTGATCGCATCCAGCACGAGGATGGCAGGCGTCTGGCGGACCAGGGCGGCGATGGCTTCGACATCATGCGCGGAGCCGGTAGAAGTCTCCGACGCCTGCAGCATCACGGCGCGGACATCGGGATGTTCGGCCAATGCGGCGGCGACGCGAGCGGGCGTCACCACTTCGCCATAGGGCGATTTCAGGGTAACCGCACGCAGGCCATAAGCCTTGGCGACATTCTCCCAGCGTTCGCCGAACTTGCCGGCGCTCAAAATCAAAACCGCGTCGCCGGGTGACAGAAAATTGACGGCGGAGGCTTCCAGGGCTCCCGTACCGGACGAGACCAGAATGAGCACGTCATTCCGCGTGCCCATGACGGTTTTGAGGTCCGCGAGTACGGACTTATAGAGCAGGCGGAAGTCCTCAGTGCGATGGTGAATGTCGGCACCCATCATGGCGTGCAGGGCCTGGGGCAGCAGAGGCGTGGGCCCCGGCGTCAGCAACCGTTGTTTCTTGATGTACATGGTTTGAATTAAATAAAGACGCGAGAAGCGCTTATTCCTTAGAATATCAGACAGCATGTCACTCCTCGCTCGATTGCAGATTGATCTGGTAGCCGCCATGAAGGCAAAAGATGAGCTGAAGCTCGGAACAGTGCGGATGCTGAAGACCGCGCTGATGAAATGGAAGGCCGACAATATGAAGGAGCCGGACGAGACGGCCGAACTCCAGGTGATGAATACCCTGTTGAAGCAGCGCCGGGAATCGGCGGACGTCTTTCGCGAGAACGGCCGGGAAGAAGCGGCGGTGAAGGAAGAGGCGGAACTCGCGCTGATCGAAGCCTACATGCCCTCGGCACCCTCCGCAGAAGAGATCGACGCGGCCATCGCCGCCGCCATGGCCGAAACCGGGGCCACCACGGCGAAGCAAATGGGGCTGGTGATGAAGGCGGTGCAAGCCAAATTTGTGGGCAAACGCGTGGACGGCAAGGTGATCAGCGAAAAAGTGAAAGGGAAATTATCATGAGAATCATCTTGGCGCTGCTGGCGCTGAGTGCGTGGGCACAATCGCCCAAGCGGCTGCATCCGGTGGTAGAAAAAGTGACAGCGGCAGTGTCAGCCGAACGAATTGCGGCGACGTTGCAGAAGCTGGAATCGTTTGGCACCCGCGATATTCACTCGGCGCAGATTCAGGAGGCGATGCGCTGGATTCAGGATGAGTTCACGGCGATGTCGCCGCGGCTGAAAGTGACGCTCGACAAGCATCTCGCCAAGAAGCGCGGCCGCATGATGCGTGACGTGGAGGTGACCAACGTAGTGGCGGTGTTGCTGGGCAAAACGCAGCCCGACGTCCACGTGCTGATTACAGCGCACTATGATTCCGTAGTGCTGGTGCGCAAGCCGGCGGTGGGTTCTGCCCCGGCCGCCATCGACAACTCTGCTTCTGCTGCCGCGCCAAAGGCCCCGGGAGTTTCTGACGATGCATCCGGCGTGGCGGCCGTGATGGAACTCGCGCGGGTGATGAGCTCGCATGAATTCGATAAGACGGTGGTCTTCATTGCCATGTCCGGCGAAGAGTACGGGCTTCTCGGCGCGTTGGGCTACGCGACCAACGCCAAGAAAGCGGGCATGAAGATCGAAGCCGTGCTGAACAACGACATCATCGGCAATGACGACAATGGCCAAGGCTTGAAGGTCTCGAATGTGGTGCGCGTGTTCTCCGAAGACCCCATGGATTCCCCGTCCCGCGCCATCGCCCGTTACGTGCGCGACACGGGCGAACGGTACTTGCCCGGGATGAAGGTGGATGCCGTCTTCCGGAATGATCGCTTCAGCCGGGGCGGCGATCACACGGCGTTCAACAACAATGGCTACCCTGGCGTGCGGTTGACGACGGTCGCGGAAGATCTGAAGAAGCAGCACTCGCCGGAAGATACTTTCGCGCATGCGTCCCCGGCATATTGCGCCCAGGTGACGCGGGTCAACGGGGCCGTGCTGGCGAGCCTTGCTTTGGCCCCCGCGCCTCCGGTGGTGAGCCGCGATGTGACGAGGACCGAGGCCGAGAGTGGCTATAATCTGCAGCCCAACTTGGCCAGAGGGAAGGAGACGGTCGACGCGGTTCTCAAGTGGAAGCTGGGCACGGAGGCGGACTTGGCGGGTTATGCAGTGGTGGTCCGTTCCACGACGGCACCGTTCTGGGAGCGGGAGGTCTATGTAGGTAAGGTGAGCGAATTTACGCTGCACAACTTGTCGATCGACGATGCGGTGATCGGCGTGAAGGCCATTGATGCGGAGGGCGTGGAGAGTGTGGTTTCCGCCTATGTCCTGCCGAAGCGCAACTTTCCAGCTGTGAACTAAGGGCGATGTCCGGGGCGCGCACGATTTTTAGCTTACCCCTTGTTTCCCCTTCCTTGGTATTCTCCCCCCTTCCTTGTTATTGTCCGACGAGAAAATAAAAGCTTTGCTATGTTGGGGATAGGGAGAAGTGACTTTGCT
>JANLPT010000352.1:0-4654 GCA_031367405.1 Bryobacteraceae bacterium | reverse complement strand
GGCAAAGTCATCGTTGCCCGCGACGGTCTTGATGATGAACTTACGGTAGTCGGCCTTCTTCATCTTGCCGTCTTCCCAGACGACGAGGCTCGCCACTTGGTCAGTCCCTTGGATGTGGGAAATGTCGAAGCACTCGATGCGGCTGGGCGGCTCAGGCAGGTTGAGTTCGCCGGCGAGGGCGGTGCTGATCGCTTTGGCCGTGGGCTTCATGACGCGAAAACGTTGCTCAAAGCTACTTTTGGCATTGGTTTCAGCCAGAGCGAGCATGGCTTTCTTTTGCCCGCGTTGCGGCGTGAGGATTTCCACTTTACGACCGCGCTGCTCGGTGAGAATTTCTTCGAGCACCGGGCGATCGTCGAAGTCGACGGGGACGTGGATGAGTCCGGGGACGTAACGCTGGTCGATGTAGAGCTGCATCAGGAAGGCGGAGAAGAATTCGGAGGCATCGAAGGCGGCTTGGTCTTCCCAGAAAAACTCCCGGCGATCGACGATGCGGCCCCGGCGCAAGTGAAAGAGGTTAGCGGCGAGCAAGGGCGGCTCAGCGTAGAAGGCAAGAATGTCGGTATCGTCACCGTCGGCGGCGGCCATCTTCTGGCGTTGCTCCATCTCGTCGACGGTGGTGATGAGGTTGCGAAAAGCGGCGGCCTCTTCAAAGCGCAGGTCCTCGGCGGCGGCTTCCATGCGCGTCCGCAACTCATCGGTCAAGTCGCGTAAGCGCCCTTCGAGAAAGAGCTTCACGTTATGCGTCGCTTCGGCATACCGGTCATCGGTAACTAGGCCACTAACGCAGGGGCCTAAGCAGCGATGGATGTGGTACTGCAAGCACGGATGGGTATGGGTCCGCGTGAAATCGACTTTGCAGGATGGCACCAGAAAATGGCGATGGATGAAATTTACCAGGCGATAAGCAAGATTGCCGGGAAAGTAGGGCCCATAGTAAGTGCCCCCTTTCCGCAACCGACGAGTAACAAATACGCGGGGATATTTTTCGTTGGTGAGCTTGATGTAAGGGTAAGTTTTGTCGTCGCGAAGCAGAATGTTGAAGCGCGGCTTCCACTGCTTGATGAGGTTGTTCTCGAGCGCCAGCGCCTCCTTTTCGTTGTCGACGATGATGATCTCGATGTCCTGCGCGACTTCGATCAGCGTGCCGGTTTTGGGGTGGGCGAGGCTGTCCTCATTGAAATAGCTGCGGACACGGCTGCGCAAGTTCTTCGCCTTGCCGACGTAAAGAACTTGCCCGGCCCCATCTTTGTAGAGGTAGACGCCGGGGGATGTCGGAAGTTGGGAGACCTTCTCGCGCAGCGTCATCGCTTCTTTAATTCTAAGGCCTTATAATGCAAGTGTGCTCCGACTTTGGCTATTTCTGTTGTTGCCGGTACTCGCGCTAGCGCAAGCAGCGCCGCAACAGCTGCCTCCCGAAGAAGACGAAACGCTCAAGCCGCAGAAGGAATATGCGTTTAACCCTTTGCAGGCAAAGGATGAGTTGCGGATCGGCAATTACTATTACCGGAAGGGCAGCATGCGGGCGGCGGCGTTGCGTTTCGAGGAGGCCACCAAGTGGGACCCGACTAACGCGGAGGGCTTCTTGCGGCTGGGCGAGGCGCAGGAGCACATGGGCGACAAGAAAGCGGCCCACCTGGCCTACGCCAAGTATGTCGAGCTCGCGCCCGGGGCGAAGGGCGTCGCGGCCATCCGCAAAAAGCTGAAATGAAAAACTGGAAATTGACGCTGGAGTATGACGGTACCAAGTTCTCCGGCTGGCAGGAGCAGCCCAATGCGCGCACCATTCAGGGCGTGCTGCGGCGGGCGTCGGAAGAGTACTTAACGGTGGCGGTGGAGATTCAGGGGGCGGGGCGCACGGATTCGGGCGTCCATGCGCTGGCCCAGGTGGCGCACATCAAAACGCGGTCCACACCGAAGTGTCATCCGGAAGAGTTCCGGCGCGAGTTGAATGACCGGTTGCCGGCGGACGTCAGCGTGTTGACGCTGGAGGAGGCGACGCCCAAATTCCATGCGCGGCATGACGCGATTGGGCGAGTTTATCAGTATCAGATTTCGACGCGCAAGACGGCCTTTGCCAAGCGGCAGGTGTGGTGGGTGAAGCCGCGTTTGGATGTAGAAGCGATGGCGGCAGCGGCGGAGTTTTTGGCCGGGCGGCATGACTTTGTGCAGTTCCGGCAACTGGATCCGTTGCGTCCGGACGAATCGACGATCGTGGAGGTGGGTTCAGCGGCGATCGCCGTGGATGGGCATCTGATCCTGATTCGCATTGAGGCTTCGCATTTTCTTTGGAAGATGGTGCGGCGGCTGGTGGGGATGCTGGTGAAGGTGGGTCTGCGCGAGATTACGCCCGAGGACTTCCGTCTCTTGGTGGAGAACAAGCCACGGCGCAAGATGGAAGTGGCGGCTTGTACAGCGCCGGCGTCGGGATTGTTTCTGGCCGAAGTGAAGTACCGCTAGGCGAGAATATTCAGCGTTTGGGCCGTCATCTCGTCGTCAGTTTTGAGGGCCGCCAGCAGTGCGGCATTCTGGTTCTTGGCTTGGGCGAGCCCGATGATTTCGGCGCTTATGTCAACGGTGTCACCCGGTTGGGTGGGGACTTTGGCCAGTCGTTCCGCTGACGCTTGTACGCGAGCGTGGACCTGGCCCAGCCCGCTGAGGGCAATGGCTGCAATGCTCATGATGAGTGACTTATCGGCAGCCACCGCGCGAGTATTAGGCGATTACTTCGAGAATTGCGCCTTTCAGATAGAGCGTCTCGGGCACCGTGAGAAGAACCGGATGGTCGGCGGCTTGGCTGCGGCGCTCCAGAATACGCACCGTGCGGCCAGCGTCAATGGAAGCTTCGGCGATGACGCCCAGTAAGTCAGCTTCGGTGACGTGATGCGAGCAAGAGTAAGTCATCAAAATGCCGCCGGGATCCAGCATGCGGAGGGCCCGGTAGTTGATGTCCTTGTAACCGCGCAGCGCCTTTTCTACCGTGGCGCGCGATTTAGCGAACGCAGGCGGATCGAGCACGATGGTGTCGAAGTGGCGGCGGGCCGAGCCATAGTCACTCAACAAAGCGAAAACGTCCGCTTCGCGAACATGGACATTCTCGATGCCGTTGCGCGCGGCATTGGCGCGGGCGGCGTCAAGCGCGACGGGCGAAGCATCAATGGCTTCCACCGATTCGGCGACGGAGGCCATGTGGACGGCGAAGCCGCCGGTGGAGCAGAAACAATCGAGCACGCGGCCACGCGCATGGCGGCGGGCGGCGAGATAGTTCTCGCGTTGATCGAGAAAGACGCCGGTCTTTTGGCCGCCGAGCACGTCGGCGGTCAGGGCGAGCCCATTCATGTTGACGCTCAGCGGGCCGGTGAGTTCGCCCGCCAGCACGCCCTTTTCCAAGGGCAAGTTTTCGAGCTTGCGGACAGCCACGTCATTGCGCTCGACGATGGCGGCGGGGGCAAAAAGCTCCTGTAGTAACTCGACCAGTTGAGGCTTGAAACGGTCCATGCCTTGGTCGAGCGTTTGGATAACGAGCGAGTCGCCGTAGCGATCGATGATCAAGCCGGGGAGCTGGTCAGCTTCGGCGTGGACGAGCCGGTAGGAGTTGGTGTCGCGAACGACGCGCGCTCGAAACGCAGCGGCGGCCTCCAGGCGGGTACGGAAGAGGGCCATCTCCGAGGTTTGGTTGTCGCGGCTCAGCATGCGCAGGCTGATCTGCGAGGTGGACGAATAGTGGGCCACTCCGAAGATGCGGCCACGGCTATCGGCAACGCTGACGAAGTCACCGGGTTGGGCGGTGCCGCGATTTTCGAGGTCACTCATGAAGATCCAGGGGTGGCCGTTTTCCACGCGTGAGACGGCTTTGCGGTTTACTTTGACAATCGGTTTGGACAAGCTTCCAGGTTAGCTGGGGAGAGCGCAAAAGAATAGAGGCGGTCGATGCGGAGCGGCCGTAGCTGGACCAGCTCAGCAAATAACTCTTTTTTTATCTATGGTTTGCAGGGAATTAAGCCGCCCGGAAAAACGGTGATTTCACCCGGAGCCCCTGATTATAAAAGACTTATGATTTAGTCGGACACCATTTTTCCACTAGTCGGACACCATTTTTCCACTAGCCGGATTTCGTAAAATATTGATTCTATTAAGGTTATTCGTTCCGCTGGGGACGGAAAGAATTGGCAAGAATTTAGTATCATTCAAGAACGATGTCCACCTGGAGCAATGATCAAGAGCTATTCGCCTTGGCGAAACGCGAGCTATTTTCGGCCGTCCTCGGCGATGTGATGGATCAGATGGGGCTGATGCGCCAGTTTCTGCCTCCCGGCGTGGGCCCCATTAGCCCAACGATGGTGATGGTCGGCCGGGCGATGACGGTGCTGGAATCCGATTGCGTGGAGATCAGAAGCGGGCCGGCGGCGAAGCAATTTGGACTGATGCTCGAAGCGCTCGACGACTTAAAGCCAGACGAAGTGTATGTGGCGGCGGGTGCCGTCTGCGCTTATGCGCAATGGGGCGAGTTGATGGCTACCCGGGCCAGACATCTGGGGGCCGCCGGAGCGGTGATGAATGGTTACCATCGCGACACTAACGGCATTTTGGCCCTCGACTTCCCCACGTTTTCGAGCGGCGCGTGGGCGCAGGATCAAGCTCCGCGAGGCAAGGT
>JANLPT010000342.1:0-2055 GCA_031367405.1 Bryobacteraceae bacterium | reverse complement strand
ATCGCCGGTCGCTAGCAACCGTCTGGAAATGTCGTCGGCTAGTTGACCCCGCATATCCGACATCCGGCCTTGACCGGCCCTCTGACTTCCAAAACATACGCGAATCTCCACCGTCCCTTTTCGGGTCGATGAAGATTCGCTGGGTTGAAGCGATGGCTGACTAGTTAAATCACCATCGTCGAAACAGGCTCGCTCCAAACCCCGTGGCCGGCCGCGCCGAGCTAAACGTGCCCTGGCTCTCCCAGTCCGCACTGGTTCCCGGATCGTTGCAGCTCTGCGCTTCGTAGGCTCGCGCATTCGTCACCGCTCCCGCGCGCAGACTCACTTCTCCGTGGATGCCCGTCGGCGTCAGCGTCACACCCTGCGGTGCGGGCAGCAGTCCCGATGGCTCCGGCTGTTTGCGCGGATCAAAGCCCGAGCTCAGCCGCTTCGTCAGATCGTTGTCACAGTTTTGCTGCACATATCGCGCCAGCGACCGCAATGGCTCCACCAGCGCTTCGCGCGCGGCGTTCTTCTCCGCTGTCTTCAGCTTGCCACCATCCGCCGCCGCCACGAGCGCGGTCTGGAAGCCTTCGATCAGCGGCTGAAACACCGTCAACGCCGGCGGCGGCGTCGCGAAGTTCGGATTGTTCGGCATACTCACCAGGATAAAGGTGGCTTTAGGGATGAGGTCCGCGTCGGGGAACAGTGCGAACGCTAGTGTTACTTGAATCCTCATGAGTTGGGTCTTCCTTTCTCTTATTGTCACTGCATTGGTTTGCGGGACGAGCCATCCCGGAAACGTCGCCGTCCCATTCACCGGACACCTTCCTGGAAAAAAGCGGGTCGCTCCCAACTAGACAAAGTGGGGCTATTCAGGACCACGACTCCCGCAACTCACGTTGCGTTCTTTCCGTGGATACTAAACTCGTCACCTATCGCCTGTTAGACTTAGCGCATCGCGTGCCACCGTTTGCGGGAAAGAGCAGCCTACCCTTTGCCATACCACTCCTTCCACACCGCACCCTCACAAACCTCGATTCTCCCATCCCGACGCGCGCCATTGAATCCCGATGCCGTTGCACGTTACCACGTCGATCGCGCCGACCTTCCCTCCCCCAACGCGCACCATCGAATCCCACCGGGATTCAATCATCCAGCTCAGGGTTGGAGCGAAGCGATTACCCAGAGTCTTCGCCACGTAACCAAGAGCAACCCCGAAGGGGTTGCCTCTCCGTGGACCGATGGGATGCAACCCCTTCAGGGTTGACGGATCGTGTGATGCGAAATCCCAAGGTGGCTCGTCCCTCGCAACCTTGGGCTGGATGATGCAACGCCGTTGGCGTTAGAAGTGCCACCGCCCACCAGCCTACACTTGGCAGTTCTTTCAGCAGCCGATCGAATGACAGTTGCGATCTTCCGCCAGGCCCGCCTTTCGCCGGCGCTCAGGACTCCTTTTCGCCGGACGCTGGCGGTTCTTCGCGCAGGACGAGTTCCTCCGGGGACGCCTGTTCCCGGATCGCTTTTACGGACGATTGGCTGCGGAACCACGCCATGCGTTCCGAAATACTCATGCCTGCGACACTCTCCGCGACCGCCTCCTTCCAGCGGCGGCTTTCCGCCACGGCATCAAAGCCGCGATCGGATTCAGTCTGGCTGGTCTGGCTCGGCATAAATGATTTCCTTTGGGCTGACGATACGGACTGACGGCCAGCCGTGCAAGAGGTTCACCGCGTTGAACCCGTCTTCCCGGCGCACATTGACGAGATGCTTGAAGTTCCAACTCACGATCAGGCGCACCCCATGCACCGCCACCAGCAGCACTTGGTATTCGTGGCTGTCGAACTTCTCCGGCAGTTCGCTTTCCTTGATGCCGCCATTCATGGCGACTTCCGTCCAGTTCTTCCCCGGCGCATCGGGGTCTTCGACAATGCCGGAGAACGCCACCAGCGTCCGAACGTCCGTGTAGCCGCGCTCCGTGATGTATGTGTCGAACGCCTGCTTGTAGCGCACGGCATGAAGCCGCGAGTCCGTGACCACCATCGCCTTGGCGCGTCCGCCGATCTTGTGTTTCAC
>JANLPT010000339.1:0-4781 GCA_031367405.1 Bryobacteraceae bacterium | reverse complement strand
GTGGAAGAAGGCATCGTCCCCGGTGGCGGTGTGGCTCTTCTGCGCGCCAGCAAGGTGCTCGAATCCCTGAAGGCCGAAGACAACGATGAGCAGACGGGGATCAACATCATCCGTCGCGCTTGCGAAGAGCCGGTTCGCCAGATCTCGGGCAACGCCGGTTACGAAGGCTCCATCATTGTGGAGAAGATCCGCGCCGAACCCAAGAACCCGAACTACGGCTTCAACGCTGCCACTGGCAACTACGAAGACCTGGTGAAGGCCGGCGTCATCGATCCCGCCAAGGTGACCCGCACCGCCCTCCAGAACAGCTCCTCGATCAGCGCCCTGATGCTGACCACCGAGGCCATGATCTGCGAGATCCCGGAGAAGAAGTCCGCCCCGCAAGGCGGCGGCCACGGCCCCGAAGGCATGGACTACTAACCAGCTCGCTGGTTTTGATACAGAACCCGCCGCGGCCTTCGGGCTTCGGCGGGTTTTGTGTTTTTAGGGGATACTGTGAAAGAGATGGCACTGCCCTTCCTATTGCGCCGCGTGGAGCTCCGGAATTACCGGAGCATCGAGCATTGCGATGTAGAGCTGGGTCCGCTGATGTTTTTGGTAGGGCCGAATGGGAGCGGGAAGTCAAATTTTCTGGACGCCCTGCGGTTTGTTTCGGATTGTTTGAATACGTCGATTAATGAGGCTATGCGGGTACGGGGTGGGTTTCGGGCGGTGTGTCGAATACCTGATGGGCGCTTCTCGATTAAGCTAACGCTCGATCTAGAGAAAGAGGGGACGGCCGAGTTTCTTGTTGAGATAGCCGCCAATTCTGAGAGTTCATTCGAGATTGCGCTAGAGACTTGCGAGTTTCTCGACGCCCCTGAACTAAAGCCTTCGAAGTACAAGCGACTGGGAGACATTTCGGTCGAGTTATCTCCCCCGTGGATGAAACTGAGACCTTTTCCGCCAATACGAGGGCGCCTATATCTTGGCATAGCCGCCTCGGACTCATTCTATGCGGTGCATCAATCGTTGGCCAATATGGCGTTCTATAACCCGCTTACTGCCCTGATGCGCGACCATCAAAATCTAGACTCTGGTGATCGGTTGAACCGTGACGCCTCTAATTCTGCCTCTGTCTTTCGCGCCTTGCGACGAACACACCCGGACTGGGCGGAGAGAATATTCCAGTATCTTGCCGCTGCAATTCCACGGCTCCGACGGGTTGTTGATGCTACGGTTGGAGAAAAAGTAACGCTAGAGTTCACGGAAGCTGCGAGCGACGGTTCCGAACGGATCTTTTACTCGTCGAGTATGTCCGATGGAACACTACAGATGCTGGCGATCTTGATTGCGCTGTTCCAGAGATCGGAGCCAGAGCAGCGGGTAAGTCTGGTTGGCATCGAAGAACCGGAGATGGGCGTGCATCCTGCGGCTGCGGAGGTCCTGTTTGATAGTCTCAACGAGGCATCGGCATTCAGGCAGATTCTCGTGACAAGTCATAGCTCCGAGCTGCTGGACCACGACAATGTCGATGCGGATTCACTGCTCGCGGTATCGGCGGAGAGTGGATCTACGATCATCGGGCCTATCGATGATCGGCAGAAATCCATCTTGAAAAAGAAGCTTGGCACGGCAGGGGAACTGCTCCGGCGGGACTTACTGCAGCCCAATGAACTGTCCCATCAGTAAGAGCTCGGAAGAATGATCGACCGCGTCGTTCCGATCGTGGAAGGTAGGGGCGAGGTCCCGTCAATTCGTATCCTGCTCCAACGCCTGATGGCAGAGGTGAATATTCATCACGTCACGATCGCGCCACCTGATCGGAATTCGCGATCAAGTCTACTGAAGCCACAGTATCTGGAAAGGGTTGTGGACCGAGCCGCCGAGAGTGCCGGTGAAAACGGCGCGATCTTAATCTTGATCGACAGTGATCGAGACCGGCCCTGCGTTCTAGGTCCTACCTTGTTGACTAGGGCGAAAGCCGCGCGGCCGGACCGGCGAATCATGGTTGCATTGGCAGAAATTGAATTTGAGACTTGGTTCATTGCGGCCGCAGAATCTCTTCGAGGTTGCTCGCGCTTGCCGCAAACATTATCGAGGCCCAGCCATTTCGAGTCGATTCGAGGAGCAAAGGAGTGGCTGACTAAGCAGATCGAGGGCTCTCACCAATACAAACCCACCACCAGCCAAGCCGCCCTTACCGCCCGTATGGACCTCGAGCTCGCCCGCCGACACTCCGCCTCGTTCCGGCGTTTCTGCACCCGTTTCCGCGAGTTACTCGCCTAGCGCTTCGTCGCCCACCAGTTTTGCCACGCCGCCGGATCCTCAGCCAGACTCTGCCCGCTGATCTCCCGTAATGCCTGGTAATACCATTTCCGCGCCGTCGCATCGGCTGCGCCGTCAGCGATCAGGCTCAACAAGCCTGGCACCGCGAGCAGCCGCTGCTCGCGGCGAAACATGCCGCTTTCGGCGAGTCCGCAGCCCGCGCGTTCGCGGACTTCGAGTGACCCATCCTGGCCGAACATTTCGAGTAAGTACGGAATGCCCTCTTCGCGCCCCAGAATCGAGAAGCCTTCGGCGACCCACTTACGCACCTGGACGTCGTCGTCCCGCCGCAGTCTCTCCAGCGCTCCGAACACCTTGTCCGCACCGAAGCCGCGATTGCCCAGCACCGCCAGCGCCCACACATGCCATGGCCGGCTCTTGCCGCCCCCCTCCAACTCCCGCAGCAACCGATCCACCGTCGCCTCGGACTTCTCCAGTGACGCCTCTGCCAGATAAACCTCGAGCGCCGCTTCGCGAACCTTTAGGTCACTGGAGCTCTGCGCCGTGTTCAGCAGTGTCTCCAACTTGCCCTTGGAATGCAGCTTACCGAACCACGTTGGCAACAGACGGTAGAGTTCCTCAAGCGCACCCGCATAACGGCTCACCGCCCGTTCCACCAAGCGCTCCGCCTGCTGCTGGGGGGCCATTTCGGCGATTGCCTCCAGCTCGTGCGGGCTCAAAATACCGGCCGAGGCGGCTGAGGTTTGGCCCACCGCCTTCATGACTACAATGACCACGACGGTGAAGGCGAGAAAGCGGAGGGCGCGCATGTATTTTATGGTGCCTGTATTGGGTCCGTTTGCCACTCGGGCAAAGACCTTAATTTCGTGGTTTGGTTGAATGAGTTGGGGATCGGGTCCGCCGGTTGGGCGAGTCATCGCAGCACGCCTTATCTGAACGATGAAAGGTCGGTGGCGGCGGCGATTCGATAGGTGGAACCCCGTCCCCTCCCTGGCGGCGAGGGGGGTAGAGCCGGGAAAAAGCAAAAGGGCCAGAGGAGAACCTCTGGCCCTTTCGCGAACTGAACTAAAACAACGGAGTTAACCGCGGAACTTACGGATGCCCGCGAGAACCAACACACCGCCCACAAGTGCCAGAGTGGAGGGCTCGGGAACGCCGCCGGTCTGCGGAATCGCCTCTATCGTGTAGGACACCTGAAGACGGCTGCTACCGGCATCGACAGTCCCCTGCGGCGTGGAACCCGTACCCACAACCGTGAAAGCAGCAATCGCCGTAGTGGTTGGCAGGCCCGTCGTCAGGTTCGACGTTCCAGACACGATGCCACCCGAGCTCGCGGGACCAGTGATCGCGACAACTAACGGACTGGGTGAGTAACCAGCCGGCACCGCCCAAGAGACTTGGAAGGTGTTCGTTCCGTTGCCGCCAAAGGTATAGTCAACCTGACCCGTCAACGACGCCGCAATGATTTGCAAACCGGCCCCGACGGCACCAGAGCCTGCGCACGAATAGGTTGCCGTGCCCGTTCCGTTGGTGTATGTGCTAGATGGGCTAGCGGTACAAGTAGTAGTGATGATGGTAGCGCTCGCGAACGAGGCAGACGCCACCAGAAGTGTGAAAATTGAGAGATAACGCAAGATAGAATCCTCCGGACAAAAGTTTTACGAACCGGCGACAGATTCCGGCTCAGTTAGAAATTTATCATGAGGTTTATCGAGAGTCAACACCTAATCCGTACCGGCCCCGGTTGAGAGTAAACCATTTAACAGCGTTGGCATATCACCCCTACGTTTACCCAGTACCGGCCTAGGGTGCAGTACCCCCCGCCATAGGAGGTAATATAGAGCCTACCCAAGGTAGAAAATCGGCGGAAGTGCTTCATTATTCTACAGCTCATCCCGATTTGGCTCAGGTTTGCGGCCCCCTTACGACAAAAACTCCGCCTGGGAGAGACGGAGTTTTCGCGTGCTTACGGAAGAAACTTTAATGCTAGGCGCTGAAGGAGCTGCCGCAGCCGCAGGTTGATTTTACATTGGGATTGCCGAACTTGAAGCCCGCGCCCTCCAGGTTTTCGACGTAGTCGACTTCAGCTCCGTCGAGGTAGAGAAGGCTCGCCTGATCGACGTAAACCGCGAGGTCGCCGAAGCGGTAAGTTTTGTCGAGCATCCCGGGGGCATTCTCGAAGGCCATGGAGTAGCTGAAGCCGGAACAGCCGCCGCCAACCACGGCAATGCGCAAGCCAGACGGTTTAGGATCCTGAGCGCTTAAGATTTCGTGGACTTTTTCAACGGCTTTTTCAGTGAGCTGCAACATAACGAAGTTCTCCTACCATTTCAGGTTACTACGTTCTTGGATTCACCAGCAACCGGGAAGGTTGCAAGCAAGAGCCGTTTACCGCGTGCGGGGCCCGCCATGATTGAAGTGAGGCACAAATCGAGCCGCGACCGGAGGGAGCGGGCCACGACCAGGCTCCCCGAAAATGGTTGGCCAACGTTCTCGTGGCCCGCTTCCTCCGG
>JANLPT010000338.1:0-44304 GCA_031367405.1 Bryobacteraceae bacterium | reverse complement strand
ACCAATCATATAAAATGACTTATCGCCGCTTTCCACCGGCGAGCCCCGACCTCGCCGCATTTTTATTCCAAAATATATGAGATTTTTCGCCTCCAAAACCCACTATTCATGGGAGGCACCATGCCACGCAAGAACCGTTTCGCCCCGCCGGGCTACTGGCTGCACATCACTCAACGCGGCAACGACCGTCAGCGAGTCTTCCTCGGAAAATAGGGGCACCCCCGACATTGCCCGACTTTGACCTAAATCCATCATATTAAATCACTTATCGCCTATTTTCCCCGGCGAGCCCGGCCCCCGCCGCATTTTTACCCCACGGAGATCGGTGTCAAAGACCCTCTTACCCCTAACCTCATCGCCCATAACCATAACCCCTCAATGTTACAGCAAGTTCCGACCTTGCGACGGGTCATCGGCAAGGGGTGGGGATAGCCGCACCCCCCACCTTCCGCCGATCCACCTCAAGCCCCCGCTTGGCGCGCGTTCTCAGCAGAAAGCTCCTTCGCTTGCGCCGGTTTCTTGGCGGGAGGCCCCGGCGGCAGCGGTCGCAACCGCACCTGAAACTTGGTCTCCAGTTTCTCGACAAAGCCCGGCTCGCCCAGCGGAAACTCCGAGAATGTGCCCGGCACTGGAAACCCTGGTGCGCCACCCGACCGCAATGGATAGTCAAGCGCCGAGTTAACATGGGCGTCAGGACTCGCTCAGTGGCCGAACGACTCACATCTATTTGCTCCGCAAGACATCCTCGCGCCCATGGGGTCACGAAAGGAGACCTTATCTATGTCGCACAAAAGGATTTCTAGCGGTGTGGCACACGAAGTGCCCACAGATTTAAAAAAAGCACTTACATCCGATCCGCCAGCGTTAACAGCATGGGAGGATATTACACCGCTCGCACGCAACGAGTGGATATGTTGGATTGAGTCAGCTAAAAAAGCAGAAACTAGAAGCCGCCGGATCGAGTGGGGCTGTTCAAGCCTTAAGGACGGAAAACGACGCCCCTGTTGTTGGCCCGGATGCGCCCACCGCTAAATTAGAAGAACTGGACATTGCGACGGGTGCGGCTATTTTGCGACGACGGGATGCCGGGTGCTCCTTTTGTGTACAACCGGGCCTGTTCTTGGGTGATGTGAAACGACCATGAGGGGTCGAGTCGCCGCTGGGGTAAACGGCCCGAAGGCGGACGATGGCTTCGGCCCATCCGATCGTTAATGAGCGTCTTGCAGGCACCTTCGACCGGGGCGCTGGCAACAGGCGCAAATCGACCTTGATGATCCCCCTGGCCCCTGGCAAGCATGGCACCGGCTGGCCTCACCGCGCCGACACATTACCGGCATCAGTGGCGGTCTCAGCCATTCCACCTCAGCGACACCCATTGTCACGGCGTCCGGAACGGGAATGTGCGTTCACAAACGCGGACGATTTCTTGGGGCGTGAAAGCCTTCATGGCTTTATTTATTCACAACCTCCGCGCCCCAATCCGTCCGCGCCGGGCCTTCCCACGCATCCCCATTCGTCCTCGCGGCCCAAGCGTCCCACTGCGCCGCCATCTTCCGGGCGATCTCTGGCCGCGCCTGGGCCAGATCATGCTGTTCGGTGCGGTCCGCATCCATGTCGTACAGCTCCCATTCGCCCTTGTACTTCATCGCCAGCTTCCACTTGCCGGCTCGGACGCCGCGGTTGCCTTCGTGAAAATAGAAAATCGGATCCCGGCGTGTCCAACCCTTCCCGTGGAAAGCCGCCGCTAAGCTCACGCCGTCCCCAGCGTAAATATTCGCTCCGTTGCGGGTCACTGGATACTTTGCGCCGGTCACCTGCAGCACGGTCGGCATGATGTCCACCAGGTGGCCCGGCTGATGCACGAATTTTCCGTTGAGCGAGGTCGCAATGCCCTTCGGCCAATGCGCGATCAGCGGCGTCGCCACGCCCCCTTCGTGCGTAAAGTGTTTGAAGCGCCGGAACGGCGTGTTGTTTAGCGTCGCCCAGTTCATGCCCAAATGAACGAAGGAAGTGACGGCCCCGATCGGCCCGCCCTCCACGTTGCCGCCCGGTCCCGATTCGGCGTTGCCCCCGTTATCGGACATCATCAGCACCAGCGTATTGTCCAGCACACCCCGTTGCTTCAGGCCCTCGATCAGGTCGCCGACGCTCTTGTCGATGCGCGAAACGATCGCCGCATAGAGCGCCATCAGGTGATCGAAGCGGTCCTTCTGTTCGGTCGTCAGCGTGCTCCAGGCCGGTGAATCGGGCGGTCGCTCCGCCAACGGCCATTGCTCCTTCACCAGTCCCATTTTCTTTTGACGAGCATGCCGTTCCAGACGCAATCGATCCCAGCCGGCCTGGTACTTGCCGCGGAATTTGGCGATATCTTCCGCCGGTGCCATCAGCGGAAAATGGGGCGCATTGTGCGCCAGGTAATGGAAGAACGGCTTCTTTTCCGCAATCGCTTGATCAATATATTTCAGCGTGTACTTCGTCCACAGGTCGGGACTGTACCATCCGGAGCCAACTTCCCCCGCGTCGGTGGGAATGTCTTGGCCGTTGTAATACAACTTCAGGCGTGCGTCTTTGATGCGCGGGCTGGTCTGCCCGGGGAAGTACAACTCGCCAAACGGAGAACACAAGGAACGCTCAAACCCGCGCTTCCAGGGCGGCGTTCCGTTCTTGAGTCCGAGGTGCCACTTGCCGGTCATGCTCGTGGCATACCCGGCGTCGCCCAGCGCCTCACCCAACGTGACGCAGTGCTCGCTCAGCTTGCCGGTATAGCCGGCCGAGCCTTGGCGGATGTAAGGATCGAGATGCCCCATCCCCGCATGATGCGGATACAGCCCCGTCAGCAGCGCCGCCCGCGACGGACTGCAACGGGCAGTGTTATAGAACTGCGTAAACCGCAAGCCGCCGGCCGCTAGCCGATCCAGGTTTGGCGTGGGAATCTCACTGCCGTAGCAGCCAAGGTCGCTGAACCCCATGTCGTCCACCAGGATGACGATGACGTTCGGCCGCGAGGGGAGCGCCGCCGCGAGTCCGGGGGCAAATGGCAGGGCAAACAGGGTGCGGCGCGTGATGGGCATGACCTACAGGGATATCGCACTCAGGGCGCTGGGTCAAGGTTTGATGAGTCGACCAGGTCCGCGTTGACGCCAAATATCCAAGGCCAAATATCCAAGATAGGAGCCGTATGCCCGACCTTGGCTGAAGGAGCCGCCCAGGCGTTGCCTGAGGACGACATGCTCAGCGCGCTGCTGGCGGACCATGAGTCACTGATCAAGAGCTTACGCAAAGACGTTGATCGCTGCGGCGGCTTCGGCGGCGTGTCTTGCGGATCCTTTCCAATTTCATCTTCCGGGGCTAAACTGGAACGATGGCAAATTTGCTCGCTGGTCAGACGGCTCTCATTCTGGGGATCGCCAACAAATGGTCGATCGCTTACGCGATTGCGCAATCGTTCAAGCGCGAAGGCGCGCGTCTCATCCTGACGTATCAAAGCGAACGGCAGCAGAAGACGATTGAAGAATTAGGTGCCGAGTTGGGGGCGGATCGCATCATGGCCTGCGACGTCTCAGTCGACGCGGAGTTAGAGAAGCTCGCCGCCGAACTGGCCGGTGAACGCATCGACACCGTCGTCCACTCCATCGCCTTTGCCGGTAAAGACGAGCTTTCCAAGCCTTTTGTGGAGACTTCGCGCGCCGGATTCGCCTTAGCGCTGGACGTCAGCGCCTACTCGCTGGTGGCCGTCAGCCGGACGCTCGCCCCCCTGATGACGGAAGGCGGCGCGATCATGACGCTCACCTATTTGGGCTCCATTCGCGTCATCCCCAACTACAACGTGATGGGCGTGGCCAAGGCGGCGCTCGAATCTTGCGTGCGTTACTTGGCTTCGAATCTTGGCCCGCAAAAGATCCGCGTCAACGCCATCTCCGCCGGACCCATCAAGACCACTTCGGCGCGCGGCATCAAAGATTTCAGTAAGGTGCTTGACGGCGTCGCTGCTGTGGCACCACTCAAGCGCAACACCGATCCCCATGAGGTAGGCGACACGGCAGTCTTCCTGGCCAGTAACCTCGGCCGCGGCGTCACCGGTAACATCATCTTCGTCGATGCCGGCTTCCAGATCATGGGCTTAGACAATCCAACGAGCACTTAGAGCCAATCCGGCACCTACCCCAACCCTAACGAACCCCGACCGTAAGGGAGGGGATGTTCCTGATTAATCAAAAACTATTCCCACCGTCAGAGCACCACTGAGTGCCCTTCCTTCCCACGAAGCGCCGCCCGCCGGTCCTACGGCATTAATTCAGTCTTCTCGACGGCCAACTTTAACCCGTCAAGGCGCAAACTCGCGCGCACACTACCCGCCGGCTGGCCCGCGCGCAGTAACTTCAAACGGCCTTCCATGCTGGCTAGGTCGAGTAACGGCGCTTCGTTCTTCATCGTCCCCGCTGGCAGTTCTAATGAGCGCTCCCAGGAATCGGTGTCGAGGCGGCGGAGCTGACGGTCCCGTACCAGAAAGTAAGTATCCAGGTGGATCTTACTCGCGCAGATACACGGAGCCGGTAAGTACCAGACTTGGCCGGCGGGAGTGCGTAACTGCCGCGGTGGTTTTACTTCGCCTTGATCTTGGAAGACAAAATGTTCGAGCGTGGCTAACTTCTTGCCTTTCGGCAGCCGCCACACGCCGGCATACAGTGCCGCCGCCCGGCGGGTTGGCCCGGCCGGCTTGCCCATCCAAAGCTTCGGGTAACAGAGTTGCGTATAGTACTCTTCCGTTCCCAGCCTCGCGAAACGCTCGAAGCGAATCGTACCCCAGGTGATTCGATAGGCCCCGACGTCGGCCCGCAGCCGGGGGCTTACCACGCATTGCCGCCGCAAACGGGCGATATTGGCGGTTTCCTGCCCGTAAGCCAAGCCCGCTAGCAGTAACATCATTGAGAGGCGCAGCACGTCAAGAACCGTAGTGCTTCTGATGGTGCGCACCAATCTTGCCATCGACATCGAACAAATGCGCCAGTAACGCCGCGCGGATCCACATGCCGTTGCGCGCCTGCCGGAAGTACATCGCCCGCGGATCGCTATCGATTTCAAAGGGAATCTCATGGTTACGCGGAAATGGGTGCAGAATTGGGCAATAGTCTTTCATTTTAGTGAGTAAGTCGGTAGAGAGCGTAAATTGTGCGGGATCGAAGGTTTCAAAGAAGCGCCGGTCAGCGTCAGTATCATGCTCATGCTGGATGCGCGTCATGTAGACCATATCGAGCTTCTCGATTACTTCGGGCAAACTGTGCGCGTGCTCAATCCGGACGCCCGCTTCTTCCAGGCGCGTTAACATATCCGGATAAGGCGCTAATTTGTCATAGTCCGGATAAATAAAACTGAACTTTACGTCTTCCCATAGCGCCAGCAAAGTCGTCAGTGAGCGGACCGTGCGGCCGCGGCCCACATCGCCGCAGAAGCCGTAAGTCTTATGGGCCAGCCCCTTATTCAAATCGGGATAACGGCGCCGCAACTGGTCGAAGCGCGACTGCCGCGTATTGTCTTTCTGCGAAGCGAACTCGAAGGTCCGCTGGATGGTGTAAACATCGAGCAACGCCTGCGTGGGATGTTCATCCGCGCCTGACCCGGCGTTCACCACCGGCACACTGCGGCGTCCCTGCGCCTCCAGCTCGTTCATCAAATAGGCGCAACTCTCGGCGAACTTTGGCATGTTCGATCGCATGATCACCACATCGAAGTAGGACGAGAACATACGCATCGAGTCCAGTGGACTTTCGCCCTTGAACTCGCTCGACGTGGTGGGGTCGCGGATCTCGTTGCAAGTCATCCCCAGAATCTGACACGCGGCCATAAACGAGAGAAACGTGCGCGTGGAGGCTTGGGTGAAATAGAGCATGGCGCGCTTGTGCGACAACAGGCCCGTCAGAAAATCTTGCCCCTGCCGATGGCGCGAAATTTGCCGGATCATGCTCGCCGTGGTGCACAGATGATCCAACATTTCGCGGTCGAACTGTTGCGCGAAGATCACATGGGTCAGCCGCTCTTGGCGCTGAAAGTCGGCCGCCTTCGAAAGCACGGGCCGGTTGATGAGAGATTCGTATTGCTCGGTAAAATCGAACGCGGGTGTCACTAGGTTCTATTCTAGCGGGCCTCCGGCTTAAGATGAAGAAACATGTGGCAGACTTTGCGCGACCAATTTCCGGCCACCTTCATGTGCCTGTTCCTGGCGTGCTTTCTGCCTTGGACGATGAGCTGGCAGTATCTCGACGTGCCCATCCTGGCCGCCCAGCTCTTAATGGCGCTACTTTTTCTGGGTCCCCTGGCACGAGAGTCCGGCGTCGCACGGGCCACCGCATTTGGCGTGCTATGGGGCAGCGCTTTGCTGGCGATCGGCCTCGCCATCTTCAGCCTCCATCAACGCATCCCGCCGCCGCCCGTGCCGCTCTTCGCCGGACTACTGCTGCTGCTCGCCAGCGCCAGTTTCTTCGTCAGCGCGATCGGCATTGTCAGGCCTCATCGCGCAAAAGTGGCCGCCTGGGTGCTGCTCTTCGGCACCTACTGGGTAAGTGGCCGCGCGGTGACGAATGAGTTCCCCCTTTTTGGCGGCATGGCAATTACACTCACGCTGGCCGGGTGGTGGCTGCTTCGCTGGTGCCGGGTCGCGTAGAATTTGAAGCATGCCCTTTCCTGTCGATCGCCTGCGGCGTTTGCGAGCCACCGAGCCGCTGCGGCGTCTGGTGCGCGAAACCCATCTCGAGCCCAGCCAAAACATTTTGCCGCTTTTTGTCGTGCCGGGCGAAGGCATTCGCAAGCCCATCAGTTCGATGCCGGGTGTCGCGCAAACTTCGATTGACGAAACCGTGCGCGATTGCGAAGAGGCGCTCGCGTTGGGTTTGGGCGGTGTGATGCTCTTTGGCATTCCGGCGCACAAAGACGAGCAAGCGTCAGGCGGTTACGATGACCACGGCATCGTCCAGGAAGCCATTCGCGCCATCAAACGCGCAACGCCCGCGCTGATGGTCGTCACCGACGTTTGTAACTGCGAGTACACCTCGCATGGCCACTGCGGCAAGATCGTCAATGGAGATGTCGATAACGATGCCACCCTCGACTGGCTCGCCGCTGCGGCGCTATCGCATGCGCGGGCCGGCGTCGACATGGTGGCACCCTCCGACATGATGGACGGCCGCGTGGGCCGTATCCGGATGGCCTTAGATGGGGCGGGCTTCACCAATCTCCCCATCATGTCCTACGCCGCCAAGTTCGCGTCGGCTTACTACGGGCCGTTCCGTGAAGCGGCTGAATCAGCCCCGCAATTCGGCGACCGCCGTAGTTATCAGATGGATCCGGCCAATGGCCGCGAAGCTTTGCGCGAGATGGAACTCGATGTTGCCGAAGGCGCCGATATTCTGATGGTGAAGCCGGCGGGTGCCTACCTCGACGTCATCCGCGCTGCGGCCGAACGCTTCCCACACCCCATCGCCGCTTATCAAGTAAGTGGCGAGTATAGTCAGATTCAGGCGGCGGCCCGCATGGGATGGTTAGACCTCGAACGGACGATGCTCGAAAGTCTGATCGCCATTCGCCGCGCCGGAGCGAGTATCGTTATGACTTACTTCGCCAAGGACGTCGCGCGATTACTGGGATGACGCACGGCTTACGTTTTGAATGCCAGCCCGATTGCGCTAAGTGCTGCGAAGTCGCTGGCTACGTGTATCTCTCCGAAGACGATGTGACGCGGATCGCGGCGTTTCTGGGCCGGACGTCAGCCGAATTTGAGAGCCAGTACGTTTATCGCACGAAACATTCTCGAAGATTGCGGAAGCCAGGCCGAGGGAAGCAATGCGGTTTTTTGCAAGGCAAGCGCTGCGGCATTCATGAGGTGAAACCGGTGCAATGCCGGCTGTTTCCCTTCTGGCCGGAGTTAGTGGAGTCGCGCAGTGAATGGGAAAAGACCGGCGATTGGTGCCCTGGCGTTGGGCAGGGCCCGCTGATTCATATCGCGACGGCGGTGCAGGTGGCGGACGAGATGCGCACGGCTTATCCAGATACTTACGCTTAAGTTCGGACGGGCCGTCCTGGGGACCGGCCGGAAGGCTTCCCCACTAACCTAGCCAGGCCGCAATTTCGCCCGCCAGATAGTTGGCCGTCCAAGGGGCGAGCAGGATGCCGTTGCGGTAATGGCCGTAGGCCAGCCACAAGGGTTGCCGGTCCCAGCACTCCGTATAAATACGGCCCGTTTCCGTACTGGGCCGCAGACCCGTCCAAATGTCGGTGGGCTCGATTTCGGCGAGGGGAGCCCACAAGGAGCCTGCCCGCGCGCGTAACTCCGCCACTAACTCCGGGTCGATGCTGCGGTCGTAGCCGATGGTTTGTTCCGTAGAGCCGGCAATCGTGTAGCCATTCGACCGCTGCAGAATGTAAGTATGTCCATCGCGCCGGATGGGCCCTAACTTCGGCGCGCCTTCATAGCCAAGTAAGTAGCCTTTCACCGGGATCGTGGCTGGTAAGTCCTGGCCATTCACCTTGATTTGTCCACTCCAGGCTCCCGCGGCGATGACGACGGTGCGCGCTTTGAACTCCTCGGCCTTTACCCGGTCGTCCTTCACTTCGATCGCCCCAATCGAGCGGTGTTCCAAAAGCGTAACGTTGTGGTGATCGAGCGCATTGCGTAGCGCCCAGCCGAGGTCGCGCGGATCGACAATGGCTTCGTTCGGAAACTCCCGGCCGCCTTCAATGGCTCCGCAGACCGTGTAGTCGATCGACATGCGCGACTCGCGCTCGAGTTCGGCGACGAAGCCAGGGTACAGCCGTAAGCTTTCCCGGGCGCGATCGGCCCACACGTCGTCGGGGAAGCGTTCGCCTTCCGGCGACAACATCCCGGCCCCCGCGCTGCTGGCCTCGCCGCAAAAACCTCCGGCGTCCACCAGGGTCACTGAATAGCCGCGTTGGCCAAGCCGCCAGGCGAGCGAAGCCCCGATGAGTCCGGCACCAATGATCAAACAGTCCACCTTATTAGAATAGCGGGCTTGTTAGAATACAGGGCAGTGCATCGCTATTTGCTCTATAACGACGGCGTGCGGGAAACTACCGAGAAGTTTCTTTCGCCGGGCCAAGTGGGTTTGCTGAATGGCTGGGGTGTGTTTTCGACCCTTCGCGTCAAAGACGGCGTGCTCTTCGCCTGGGAACGCCACTACGCCCGGATGCGCCGCGACGCCGAACTTTTGCACGTCCCGTTTCCCGATTCCCATTATCTGGAGAGCCGCCTGGGGCAACTAATCGCCGCCAACGAGGCCTGGGACTCGACGCTCCGGCTGGCCGTCGTCCGCAACCAGGGCGGCCCGTTCGACGCGCCGAACCTGGACCGCGACTTTGATTTGGTCGCCTTCACCAAACCGTTGGCCGATTGGGGCAGCAGTATGCGTCTTGGCCTAGTACCCCAGGCCCGGCACGCGGCTAACGTCTTCCGTGGGACCAAAATGCTCTCCTGGTGCTTCAATCTCACCTGGAGCGAGTCGGCCCGCCAAAGCCACCTTGACGAAGTGGTGCTGTTGAATGAACGCGGTGAGGTGGCCGAACTCACTTCGGCTAACATTTTTGTGGTGCGGGGGCGCGAGATTCTAACGCCGCCGCTCGATTCCGGCTGCTTGCCGGGCGTCACAAGAGCGTTGATTCTGGAGGAGTTACCAGTTCCTGACTACCGCATCATGGAGGCGGTACTCCGGCCTGCTGACCTCGAATCGGCCGACGAAGTATTCGTTACATCCTCCACCCGCGATACGATCCCAGTAGCCTCAATTGAGGGGCTTCAAATCCGCTTTGTTTCCGCCGCAGCCTGCCAAGGGCGGGGCGCCGTTCAGCAGAGCTTTAACGCCTACGTGGACTCCTACGTGATGCGCCGAAAACCTGTTTCGTGAAACGCAATTTGCGTGTTAACATGGGCCACTAGGACTTCGGTCCTGCTGTTCTCCATGCCGTTAACTTGCCCAAATTGTGAAGGGAAGAGGCCGCGATTGTCCAAAATTCGCGGACTTAAAGAGCGTTTGCTAAGCGCTGTCGGCACCTACCCGGTGCGATGCGAAGAGTGCGGTCACCGTTTCTATGACAGCGTTTTACGGCTCACCGATGCGTTTTTCGCCGGTTGCCCGAAGTGCTACCGGATGGATCTTTCTACCTGGGAACAAAAATACTACAGCACCACACGATGGTCCATGTTCAAGTTAGGCTTCGGTGCCCGCCGTCTTCGCTGCGAGGCCTGCCGTTGTAACTTTGTCAGCTTTCGCTTCATTAAGGAACGGTCGACGTTCCGCACCAGCAAAACCGGCCAGACGAACACCGTGTTGAACGGCATCGATCACCAGGGAGTTGCCTACGAAATCAATCCCGACGGAACCCGAGGAAACCAGGAATCGAGCGACCGCATCGAAGTGGCATGAAGCCGTTCTTATGGCCGTTGTGTTTGGTCGGTGCCAGCCTGGCCTTTAGCCAACCAAGCGCCCGGCCCCCGATGCTGCCGCCCAAAATTGGCATGCACCCTGACCTGCCTAATATTGCAGCACCCAGTATCGCAGCACCCAGTATCGCAGCACCAAATATCGCAGCCATAGTGCAGCAGTCACTCCAACGCGAACTCTTGAACGCGCGGGTTCTCGAAAACTACGTCTATGAGGCCAACGAAGCCACCACCACCTACGATGTCGCCGGCCATCCGGGCAAAATCGAAAGCAAGCTCACCGAGTTTATGTGGGTCGACGGATCACGCTACAAACGCCTCGTTGAAGAGAATGGTAAGCGGCTCAGCGGGGCGGCCGCCCAGCGGGAACAGCGCAAGCTTGACGAGGAATTGGCGAAACGGCGGCAGGAGCCGGCGCACGACCGGGAGAAACGGCTGGCAGAGGATGCGCGCCGCCGGCAGGAATCCCGCCAGACTCGCGATGAAGTGGTGAAAGCTTTCAATTTTCGTTTACTGGGCGAGGAAAACGTCGCTGGCGTGAAGTGCTGGAAAATTTCCGCTGACCCGAAGCCCGGTTACGAAGGCCAAACTCGCATTAGCCGGATGTTTCCGAAAATGCGCGGTACCATCTGGGTTCATCAGCAGGGGTATGAGTGGTTGCGCGTGGAGGCCGAGACGCTCGACGCGATTACGTTCGGCGGCTTTCTGGCCAAACTCGATAAGGGTGCCCGCTTCAGCTTGGAGCAAATGCGGATCAACGACGAGTTATGGGCGCTGCGCCAATTGAACACGCGGGTGACCGCGCGCGCCCTCTTGATGCGCTTTAACCAAGGCCAGCAGATCGATTTCCGGAATTACCGCAAGTTCAGCGCCGACTCCCGAATACTGGAAGCGGGGCCTTCCAGTCACTGAAGGTTGCTGGCTCTGACCCATGTTGGCCCGCAATTTCATCAGTTACTTCGCGAACCTGGCCTTCATTTGGGGGGCGATCGCCTTTTACCTTTTCGGCAAGTTCTATCCGCATTGGCTGTCGCCCGCCGCCAAAGTGGTGCTGGTTGCCGCAGCGGCTGGCTACACTCTCTACGGGCTGGTTCGCTATATCTTTCTCCCAGGAGATCGGGTCCACGAGAGCAATGGTTACCTGGCTTGGCAGGCGATCGGGCATTTGGCCAAATATCGCCGCTTTCCCGAGCCTCCCTACGGCCGGCCTCAGCATCCCGCCACGACGGCTTTGCTCTTTCTAGGCGTCAAAGCCATCTTTATCCCCGCGATGGTGAACTTCTTATTCTTGAATATGGCCGATGTGATGCGCTTCTGGAACGCTCTCGATATTGATCTGCTGGATCGCCAAATGCTCACCGGCCCGGTGTTTCGACTGATCCTGGCTTTGTTTTTCCTGGTCGATACGCTTTATTTCACTTTCGGCTATCTGGTTGATTCCGCTGCCTTAGGTACCCAAGTACGCTCGGTGGAGCCGACGTTGCTGGGCTGGGGCGCAGCGCTCATCTGCTATCCGCCGTTTAACGGCATCATGGGCCGGGTAGGGGTAGGTTGGTATAGCGACGACAACCACCACTTCAGTCAACCGGACGTTGACTTGGCGGTGCGGGCGATCCTCGTGCTGGTTTTCGCCATCTATCTGGCGGCGACGCTGGCCTTGGGTACCCGAAGCTCGAACCTCACCAATCGTGGCGTCGTCGCGCGCGGCCCTTATGCCTTCGTTCGGCACCCCGCCTACGCCACGAAAGTACTAGGCTGGTGGCTGTTCATGCTGCCCGTGGCGAGCGTTGCCGCCGTCATGAGTGTGTTTCTCTGGTCCATCATCTACTACCTGAGGGCCGTCACTGAGGAGCAGCACTTGAGTTTGGAGCCCGGCTACGAAGCCTACCAAGTCGCCGTAAAACACCGTTTTATCCCAGGCGTGTGGTGATTGTCACAGGGGGCCTCATGCTAAGTGATTGATTTCATTGCGATGGACACACCCCTGTCCCTACTTGACCCACCCCTCACCCTGTTGTAACCTGAAGACTCGCCGATGTAATACTAGAACCGAAATTTTAGGAATAAGCGATTTGCACTTTTTCAAGCTTTTTACTAAGGTCGTCCGGCCAGCAGCGTTGATGCTCTCTCTAGGAGTTGCCAGCGCTCAAAACCCGGACGTCATAGCCCGCATGACGGGTGAAGACAATTCAGCCATGACAGTTTCGACTGGTAGCCCTGCCCTCACGGCTACCGATCCCCGCTTCGAAAAGGCTCAAGAGCTTTTCGCCAGCGGTAAGACTTTTTTCCAGCAAGGAAAGAAGGATCAGGCGCGCCGGGAGTTCGATCAAGCCATCGATCTGTTGTTGGCCGCGACCGAAAGCGCGCCGGACCGGGCGAGGCTCGAGAAAAAACTCGAAGACCTGATCGACCGCATCTACCGGTTCGACTTGGAGATGGGCGCGGGCGAACTGGAACAGACCGTGTTCGAGAAGTCGCCGCTGGACGAGATTCGTGAAATTTCGTTGACCGTAGATCCCAAAGCGAAGCCAAAGTTGATTGAGGAGCCGAAGCTGTCTCAATCGCAGCTGCCTTTGGTGCTCAACGACGCGGTGCAGAGTTTCATCAACTACTTCACGTCGGAGCGCGGCCGCCGCACGCTGGTGTATGGCTTTAAGCGGGCGGGCCGTTACAAGCCGATGATTTCGAAGATTCTGGCCGAAGAAGGCGTTCCGCAGGAACTGATCTATTTGGCGCAGGCGGAGAGCGGTTTTTCGCCGCGTGCAGTTTCCTACATGGCTGCCGCCGGCATGTGGCAATTTATTACCTTCCGTGGGCAAGAGTATGGGCTGAAGCAATCGCCTTGGCATGATGACCGGCTGGATCCGGAAAAGGCGACTCGCGCCGCCGCCAAGCACTTGAAGGATCTGTTTACGCAGTTGGGGGATTGGCACTTAGCGCTGGCCGCTTATAACTGCGGCCCCATGTGCGTCGATGCGGCCGTACGCCGCACCGGCTATGCCGATTACTGGCAATTGCGGGCCCGTAACGCGCTGCCCCGCGAAACCGCCAATTACGTACCGATCATTCTGGCCATGACGATCATCGCCAAGAATCCGAAAATTTACGGCCTGGATAATTTGGAAGTGGATGAGCCGCTGGAATCGGAATCGGTGGCAATTGACGCGAACACCGGTTTGCAGCTGATCGCCGATGCGACGGAAACTCCGCTGGCGACCATCAAAGAGATGAACCCCACTTTTATCCATAACGTCATCCCGCGCGGTTTGGACGTCAAGGTTCCGGTGGGGACTGCGGCAGAAGTAAGTACCTTGCTGGCCAAGGTGCCGGCCGACAAGCGGACGATTTGGCGCCTCCATCGCTTGCAGGCGGGCGAGACTTTTGAAACAGTCGGCCGGGTTTACCGTAGTTCGTCCAGCCTGATTAGCCAGGCCAACGACGGGTTAGCGGCGGACGACGCCGACCGTGGTGAAGTATTAGTGGTTCCGGTGGCTCCTGAAGTGCCCCGGGCCGCCGCTCGTTATTACTGGGCGCGAGGCAAACGCGTGCCGGTTGCCTATTATGGCGGTAAAGTACCGGTCGCGAAAGCCCAGACTTCCGCAGCGCGTCATGGTGGCACCAAACTTCCCGCCATGGTGAAAGCGCCAGTCGGCCTTCGCAAGCCGGTGCCCAACACCCCGCGCATCGTAGCGCTCAACCGTCGCTCCCGGTAGTTGGCTCTTAGGCGAAAGCGGCGAAATTCATCACCGGGTGGCCCAACATCGTTGAGATATTGGCGGCCGTGATGCGCGGATCTTTCATTGCCGAAGGCAAGTGAAAGCCGACTTTCTCGCCATTCACCGTTACCTCAAGTAGGGGATAATCGTAAGCCAAGCCAGGAACCGCGATATGCGCCGACGTGACGCGGGTTTGAAAAGCGGAGGCGTCGTAGCCCAGTTTGGTTAAGAGCGCGTTGATCACGTCCACCGGATTCTCACTCGGCGGGGGAGTTTCGACCGGCGAAACAGTATTCAGACCCAAAGAAGATGTAGCGGCCGGCGAGTTTCGTACGGCCGCGACTTGAGGGGCGGTCGTCCGCGATGAACTTCGCACCGATGGCGAATTTTCGTCAGATGACAACGGTCTGGCAGCCGAAGTGGCCGGCCGCTGGGGTAGAGATGGAGCGGGTGCCGTGGATTGGGCCGTGAGCATCATCTCAAAAAACGCGCCACGTGAACGGGGAACCGCGGCTGCAGCGGCCGTATCTCCTGTCGATGTCACGTTTCGGGCACTCACGTTGGCCGCACGGGGCTTGTCGTTCGTCCTGATGCTGTCTGCGGTGCGGGCCACGCCTTCAATATTTCGCAAGTACATTCGCTTGCCTCCGGGAAGTGCAGTAGCAAGCTGATCGCCAAACTATTTCTTTGGTGCCACCTTGGCCGCCGCCGGACCTTCGATCATCACCCGGACCGGGATGATCCTGGTAAAGACTTCCACCTCCACCAGCACCGTGCGCGGAGTGAAGCTGGCACCCGGCTTCATTTTAACGATTAGTTTGCCCTTCGACAGCGGTGGCATTTGCTCCGGCTCAAAAACGGCCTCGACATCGGGGTCCCGCACGGAACGAATCTTCGGCGCCAGATAGCCATTCATTCCATTTTGGAATTCCCGTTCCAGCCGTGGGGAGGCGGCGCTCAGCACGGGCCTCGTGGCCGTCTCCACAAAGCCAAACGAGTTCATGATCTCGCCCATCGGCGGGTTCTTGATGCGCTCTTCGATCTCTTTTTTCTGCTTGTCCGACACTTCGGCTTCCGCGACCGCCGCCGCTCCGCAACCCATCGGTGTGGCAACGCACGTGCGCTCAGGCAGATACCACATCCATTGTGAGTCCACCAGCTTCCAGTAACTCTGCATGGGAAGCTTCATACGCAGCACCCCCCCCATGGCCACCATACGGTCCTGCTCAGTGAGGGTGAGCACGATGGCCTTGGTGAAATTCTCTTCGAACTTAATCTCGTTGATCTGAAAACTCTGATACGGGGGCTTGGGGGCCGCGTAATAACGATCCTTTGACTCTTCGGCGACGAATTCGTCGGAACGCCGCCATTTCTTATCCACATAGGACTGGTAGAACTTGGCCACTCGCTCGCGTAGCGCCGCATCGGCGATCGGGGGCGCTTTGCGGAAGACCTCGACGGCCGTTTGGGAAGTGGCGCTGGTAACCAGCATCAGAGTAATGAGAAGGGTGCGCATGTTAGGGGGCTTCTTTAGTAGGACGCGCGGCAAGCCGAAAAGGTTGGCAGGAATGCTCGCGCCCCTAGTTTAACAATTATGCTGAGCGCGTTCGAGCCGATCGCGGATGCCATCCCAAGCCACGGCTTCGGGCGGCGGTTCGGCCGCGATCCAGTCCCAGCCTTGATGGTCGACGGTGTGGAGGACGTCATACAGCCGTTGGGCATAGAGCGTCGGCTCGACGGGCATCTGAATCTGATGAGCGGTTTCGAAGCTTTCTGAAATGCGCAGCCAGACGCCGCGACCGGCCGCAGGCGGGCGGCCGAGATAGAAACGCGTCACGGGACTGTAGTGATGGGGATGCTGTCCGGGGGACGCGTGTGCGCCCTCGCTCGTCGATGCGATCAACAATGGGCAACCAAGCACTCGCTCAAGCTCGGCGATGGCAATCATGCCCGGGCGCAGCAGAGTGGGCGCACCGGCGAGGCTGACGACCGTGGACTCGATACCGACTTCGGCCGGGCCGCCTTCCAGGATCAGATCGGCGAGCGAGGGGAGCACGTGCGACGATTGCGTCGGCGAGAGTCCCATGAAGGGGTTGGCGCTGGGGGCGGCAATCGGCACGCCGGCCGCTTTCAAGAGGGCCAGCGCGACAGGGTGCCGGGGGACGCGTAGACCCACCGTGTCGAGCCCGGCCGTCACCCGTCCAGGAATCAACTCCTTCTTTGGCACCACCAATGTCAGAGGTCCGGGCCAGAAGTGCTCCGCCAGGCGCTCAGCCTGGTCTGGCCAAACGGCGGCCAGACTGCGAGCCATCGCCGTATCGGCGCAGTGAACGATGAGCGGTGAAGTGGCGGGCCGTCCCTTGGCGGCGAAGATCCGTTCAACGGCCCGTTCGTCAAGCGCGTTGGCTCCCAGGCCGTACACGGTTTCGGTAGGAAAGGCCACCAATCCGCCGGCGCGGATGATGGCGGCGGCTTGCTCGATCAAGTTCGTCAGTCGTCGGAATCCTTGTCATCGCCGGCCAGTTTGCCGGTCTTTTTCCAGACGAGAAACGCATGGATAAATGCATCGAGGTCGCCGTCTAAAACCTTATCGGTGTCGCCCAGGGCGAGTTTCGTGCGCAAGTCTTTCACTTGGCGATAAGGGGCGAGAACATAGTTGCGAATCTGGCTGCCGAAGTTGATGTCGCTTTTGGACGCCTCCAACTTACGCTCCTCCACCCGGCGCTTCTCCATCTCATGCTCATAGAGGCGTGATCGCAGAACCTTCAGTGCGGTCGCCCGGTTCTTATGTTGCGAACGCTCATTTTGGCACTGCACCACGATGCCGGTGGGCAAGTGGGTGAACCGTACGGCGGACTCGGTGCGGTTGACGTGTTGTCCGCCCGCGCCCGATGCCCGGAAGACGTCGATTTTCAGGTCGTCCGGCTTAATATCAATCACGATGTCATCATCGATTTGAGGGAAGACAAAGGACGACGCAAATGACGTGTGCCTCCGTCCGGCCGCGTCAAACGGCGAGATGCGCACCAGGCGGTGGACGCCGATCTCGCTTTGCAGCAGACCGTAGGCATTTTCGCCATTCACCTCGAAAGTAACCGACTTGATGCCGGCCCCGTCGCCCGCTTGCCGGTCGGTCTCTTCAATGGTGAAGCCGTGCCGTTCCGCCCAGCGGTAATACATGCGAGCCATCATTTCCGCCCAATCCTGGCTCTCGGTGCCGCCCGCGCCGGGATGAATGGTCATGATGGCGCTCTTCGAGGCATTCTCGCCGCTCAGCAGCATCTCGGTTTCGAGCTTGTCGATGTGTTTCGCGAACTGGCGCAGGTCGCGTTCAAGGTCAGTAAGTACGGGCTCGCCTTCGCGGCCCAGTTCGAAGAGCGTATCGATCTCCTCGGTCATGGCGGAGACGCCCACTTCGAGCGCCATCGACTCTTCCAGGCGCTTGCGCTCCTGCATGGCTTTTTGGCTTAGTTCCGGGCTGTTCCAGAAATCGGGCTGCGAGATTTGCGCTTCCAGTTCGTTGAGACGCTTCCGTTTCGCAGCCGGGTCAAAGATAGCTCCGCACAGCATCAGCTTGGTGGCGGAGCGGTTGATACTCGCGATCAAGTTCTTCGAGGGTCATCAATCCCCAGTTTACCAATTTGGCGTGGCCTAAGGCTGGCTCGATCGATCACTGTCCCCGGCACCCGCCGCCGCAGCCGCCGCTCTGGTTTGCGGTTCCGGCACCGCACCCCAATCGCGGACGAGCGCCTCGTCCAGGGCTAATAAGTCCTGGCCGATGACGCCCTTAAGGGACTGATTGACGGCGACTGGACGCGGCTCGCGGGCATCGAAAACGCGCCGTCCATTGCGGGCGTAAAGGCGCAGCGCTTGCGACAAACATTTTTCGGCCAAGGCGACCGCCGCATCCTGAGCGAGGCCGGACTCACGCAACGAATCCACCGTGCGCGCGAACATCGGCAACGACTCCGTCTCCAGCCGCTCGACGCTGGTGGCCAACTGGTGCTTTCCGCCGGCATTCAGTCTGGTGAACTTCACCCCGTCGGCCTCCAGCAAACGGATCACCGGTGCCAAGGCCAGCGTATCGCCCTCACCGACGAAGCGTTTAGGTTCGGAGTGAGGCAAAGGCCCCACCGCTGCCGTTTGGGCCCCTAACTCGCGCAGCTCCGCCAAATCTGCCAGCCCCAATTCGTCGTCGCAAACCACCAGCCGCAGACCGCGCGGGTCGTATCCACGCCCAATCCAATCGGCCACCATGGGGCGCAGACTCTTGGGCGGCAGAAAAAACAGCACCGCTTCGCAACGGCGTAGTTCCTCCCAATCCGTGGTCTCGAAGCCCGTCCGCAGCAGCGTATTGGAGGCCCGGCTCGCCAGCCGTAAGCTGGTGGAATAAACCGGTCCGACACTGCGCTTCAGTTCGAGCGTCTTTTCAATCCACAATCCGGTGATCTTTCCGGCTGTCACCAAGCCGATCCGATGGACTCTCTTCATAAAAGGCTCCGGCTCCGAATCACTCTTATGCGGTCCCTCAACTGAGCCGCTTTTTCGAACTCGAAATGCTTCGCGGCTTCCCGCATCCGCGTCTCGAGATCTCCGACCAGCTGTTCTCGCTGCTCTGGTGAGATTAAGTCTATCTCATCCGGCTCCTCTTCTAACGACACCGTATGATAATCGGCTTCAATAATGGCAATTAAATTTCCGTCGATCGGTTTAATTATGGTCTCTGGCGTAATGCCGTTCTGCTCGTTATAATCTTCCTGGATTTTCCGGCGCCGGTCGGTTTCGTTGATGGCCCGTTTCATACTGTCCGTCATCCTATCGGCGTAAAGAATCGCCCGTCCATTCACGTTGCGCGCGGCGCGGCCAATGGTTTGGATTAAGGAGCCCGCCGATCGCAAAAATCCCTCTTTATCAGCGTCCAGAATGGCGACCAGCGAGACTTCCGGCAAATCCAACCCCTCGCGCAGCAGGTTCACGCCGATCAAGGCGTCGAACTCGCCGCGGCGCAAGTCGCGCAGGATCTTCACGCGTTCGAGCGTCGTAATTTCCGAATGCATATAGCGGCATCGAACACCCACTTCAGAATAATATTCAGATAAATCTTCCGACATTCTCTTCGTTAGCGTGGTAACCAAAACGCGTTCATTGCGCTCCGTGCGCAAGCGAATCTGCCCCAGAAGGTCATCCACCTGCCCTTTAACCGGCCGCACTTCGACGATGGGGTCCACCAGACCCGTGGGGCGAATCACCTGCTCAATTACCACGCCGCCGCACTTGGTAAGCTCATACGGACCCGGGGTCGCCGACACGTAAACGGTGGTATTGACCCGGTTCTCGAACTCCTCGAAAGTTAAAGGCCGGTTGTCGAGCGCGCTGGGCAACCGGAAACCGAAATTCACCAGATTTTGCTTGCGGGCGCGGTCACCATTGAACATAGCGCCGATCTGCGGCACCGTGGCATGGCTTTCATCAAGGAAGATCAGGCTGTCGGCCGGCAGGTAATCGAGCAAGGTGGGTGGGGCCTCACCGGGCAGCCGCCCAGAGAGATGGCGCGAATAGTTTTCGATGCCATGGCAATAGCCAATCTCGCGGATCATTTCGAGATCGAATTGCGTGCGCTGCATCAGGCGTTGCGCCTCGATCAGCTTGCCTTGCTTCACCATTTCGCCATGCCACCAATTGAGTTCGAGCGTGATGGACTCGGCGGCGGTGGACTTGCGATCGGGCGTGATGACATAGTGGCTCTTCGGATAGATGGGCAGGCGCGAATAAGTTTTGCGCACCGTGCCGATGATGGGGTCAATTTGCGAAAGCGAGTCGATTTGGTCGCCAAATAGCTCAATGCGAAAAGCGTTGTCATCGTAGGTGGGGAAGACTTCGATCACGTCGCCGCGCACGCGAAACGTGCCGCGCGTGAAGGCGGCGTCGCTCCGCGCATACAGGATCTCCACCAGCTTCTGCAGGATGGCCTGACGGGTGATCTTTTGTCCCTTTTCGAGCATCATCAGCATGCCGTAATAGGCTTCGGGCGAGCCCAAACCGTAGATGCAGGAGACGCTGGCGATAATGATGCAGTCGCGCCGTTCAAAGAGCGATCGCGTGGCGGAAAGGCGCAGCTTGTCGAGGTCCTCGTTAACGGTGGACTCTTTCTCGATGTAGGTGTCGCTGGTAGGAATGTAAGCTTCGGGCTGGTAGTAGTCGTAATAGCTAACAAAATATTCAACCGCGTTTTGCGGAAAAAAGCCGCGAAACTCCTGGTAAAGCTGCGCGGCGAGGGTCTTGTTGTGGGCCAGGATCAGGGCGGGGCGGCCGAGCTTTTCAATCACCTTGGCCATCGAGAAAGTCTTGCCGGAACCCGTAACGCCGAGCAGAACCTGATGCGCCTCGCCATCGAGAATGCCGCGCACCATCGCGTCGATCGCGGTGCCTTGGTCGCCGCGTGGTTCGTAAGTTCCTGCCAGTTGATAGCTCATCAGTACTAGTCTAAAGCCCTCTGGCCGGATTCGTGACAGGCCCGTCCCACCGTCCGCCGCGCACGGAGAGGGCGGCCGGCCACCAACGCCGCATCACGAACGGTCGAGTAACTCTTCCAACTTGGCGAAGGCGCTCTCCAGACGCTGGGGTTTGTGCAGCACCCCCGCGAACAAGTCGCCCGTGCGGTCGAAGCGTTCCATGGCATTCCTCAAGTGAAAGTCAGTCGGCTTCAGGGTATTTCGCAACTCCCGCCATTCGAGCGGCGTAGCGACGGGCGCGCCCGAATGCGCCCGCGGCACATAGGGAGCAGAAATCGTCTTGCCGCGAGCATTCTGTAAGTAATCGAAATAGACTTTTCCCGCGTCGCGCTTGCCGACGGCGCGCGGCAGCGTAAATAAGTCGGGCCGATCGGCCGCGACGATCCGGGCCAGCACTTCCGCGATGCCACGCGACTGGTCGTAACTGTAAATGGGTTCCAGCGGCACGTAAATATGCATGCCATCGCCCCCGGTCGTCTTCGGGTAACCGGTTAGCTCGAGTAAGTCGAGTTTGTGGCGAATCAGCAGGGCGGCCTCGACGATCTTCGCGTAAGAGCACTCGTGCGGGTCAAGGTCGATCAGGATGAAGTCCGGATGGTCCAGCGTGTCCAGCCGGCTCATCCACGGGTTCTGATCGATGCAGCCGAGATTCACCAGATACAGTAAGTCGGCTCGCTCGCCGCCGATGATTTGCTCACGCTGCTCATGGTTCTCGGCCAGGATCCTGGCGGTCCGGATCCAGGCGGGAAAGCCTTCCGCGGCATTCTTCTGGAAGAACCCCGGCTGGCCAATGCCGTCGGGATAGCGCCGGAGCGAAAGAGGCCGGGCGGCGAGGTGGGGCAGCAGTAAGTCTGCGACGGCAGCATAATAATTGATCAATTCACGCTTGGCGATCGCGTCTTCGGGATAATATATCTTACTCAAATGCGTAAACTTCAGCCGATGTCCGCCGGTGGTGAGCTGTACTTCTTCCTTGCCTTCGGGCAGCAGGGGCTCGCGGACGATGGCGGCGGCCAGGGGGGCGCGCACGCATTCCTTCGAATCAACATCGTCGCGCAAGCGAATAAATACTGGCGCGCGTAGCCGGCCTTCGCTCGTCCACTCGTGGAAGGCGACGGTGGCTACCAACTCTGGCTTAGTAAAGACCACTTCCCGCGGAAACTTGATCGATTCGGCAAAGGGGGATTCGGCGATTTCTAATGGCTTCAGCCGTGCCGCCAGTTTCTGTAACAAAGGTCCGTCGAAACCACTGCCGACGCTGCCCGCAAATATAAGTCGATCGCCATCCCACACGCCCATCAGTAGCGAGCCAAAAGGTGGCCGCTCACCAGCCATGCGTCCCGCAATCACCACATCCTGTTCCTGGCGAATCTTCAGCTTTACCCAGTCCCGGGTGCGGTCGCCGGTGTAACGGCTGTCACGATGCTTGGCCACCACGCCTTCCAGGCCCTGCGCCTTGGCCGCCGCCATCAATTCGTCCACGCCGGTAAGAAAGTGCTCCGAGTAACGTAAGTGAGGTGTCGTTTCGATCAAGGCGCGCAGCCACTCTTTGCGCTCGATGAGGGGTAAGTCCCGTAAGTCCTGTCCGCCGGCGTAGAGTAAGTCGAAAGCAATAAACACCACCGGATTTGAACGAGCCATTCGCGCGATCGCGCTAGTGCCTCTGGCCATGATGCGCGGCTGTAACTTCTCAAAACTGGGGCGTCCCACCTCATCCAGCGCGCAGATCTCGCCGTCTAAAATAGCCGTGGGAGTCTTGACAGCCGTGGCGAGACTATCTAATTCTGGATACTGGCGATCGTAGACCGTTCCTCGCCGTCCGGTTAACTTCGTCTTGCCATCCGCGATGTAACAGAGCGCGCGCACGCCATCCCATTTAATTTCGTACACCCACTGTGGCCCTCGCGGCGTGGGGCCGAGACTGGCTAACATCGGCGTCAGGTTCTCGGGCATTTTAACCGGAGTGCGGGCGGGTAACTCGGCGGCGATTTCGTCCTGCGTGCGGCCCGTCGCCACCGAGTGGGAGAACTGCTCAATATCCCAGTCCGCTCGCGCGAAAGCGTCCTTCTTCTTGATCAGCAGCCATTCATTCGCCTGGCTACTCTTGATGCGCACCAGGGCGAAGTCGCCTTGCACCTTTTGCCCGTGCAATCGAAACTTGAAATCGCCGCGTTCGAGCTGACCTTCGGCACCCATGTCGCCCAGCACTTCCCAGGTGCCCGCGTCCCACAGCATCATGCTGCCGGCCCCGTAATTGCCCTTGGGAATGTTGCCTTCGAAGGTGGCGTACAGCAGGGGATGATCTTCGACGTGGACGGCGAGCCGCTTGATGGCGGCGTCCATTGCCGGGCCCTGCGGCACGGCCCAACTCTTCAAGGTGCCACCGATTTCCATGCGGAGGTCGTAGTGGAGCCGCCGGGCCGCGTGGCGTTGGATACAGAAGATCTTGTGGCCTGCCGTACCAGACGCCGACATCTGGGGGCTTGGTTCCGGCGTCCGCTTAAATTCTCTTTTTCTCGCGTAATCTTCGAGCGCCATGGCCCCTAAACCCTTGTGAATCGGTCACTTCCATGATATCTACGAAAGAGCCCCCTGCGCTTCGAAAACGGGCGCACACCAAAATGTTTTAGAGAGGTAAATCTCCCCCATGGCATCCACGATTTGGAAAGGCCACATCACCTTTGGCCTCATCAGCCTGCCGGTTAAGCTGCTCGCTGCGGCGCGGCCGGAGACGATCAGCTTCAATCAGCTCACCAAGACCACTCATTCACGCGTGAAGCAAGTGCTTCACAGCGCCATCGACGATCAACCTGTGTCGCGCAGTGAGCTGGTGAAAGGCTTTGAGTACGAGAAGGATCGCTACGTGGTGATCGACGACGAAGACATCAAACGCGTCCAGCCCAAGACGGCCAAAGTGATGGAGATCCTCGAATTCGTGAAGGCTTCCGAAATCGACTCCGTGTATCTCGAAAGCAGTTACTATATTCACCCCGACGAAGCCGGTGAGAAGGCTTACACGCTGCTATTCGATGCCATGAAAAAATCTGGTTACGACGGCGTAGCCAAGATCACCATGCACAATCGCGAGCACGTGGTGGTGCTGCGGCCGGGTAAGCACGGCATGTTACTGCATACCATGTATTATCAGGACGAAGTGCGCGCCCTCGACGAGTTCCGCACCAACCTCGAAGCCGTAAAGGAGCGCGAACTCACCATGGCGATGTCTCTCATCGAAGGGCTCGCCGCGCCGTTCGAACCGGAGAAGTATCACGACACTTACCGGCAGAGCTTACGCGACATGATCGATGCCAAGGTAAATGGGCAAGAGTTTGTTGCCGCGCCGGTGGCTCAAGAGATGGCACCCGTCGCCGACATCATGGAGGCTTTGAAGAATTCGTTGGCTGCGCTCAAGAAGCCACCGGCTCCGGTGGTGGAAATGCCGCAAGCCATCAACGAAACCAAGCCTCGTAAAATGCGCAAAGCCGGGGGCTAACGGTCGCTACCAACCACTCCGCGCGTAAATACCCTCCGTTTGGTATGCCCAATAACGAAGCAAAGCTTTACCCTGAAGAGGCTCGTAATCTAGCGCCATGGAAAGGGAGTTTTGCCGGTTCACGATCACCTTCACCCTAGGCTCGCCTCAAAAGTTCGCGATGCGCTTCTGGTAAATCGGCGCACCCCCGACGGTAAATCGGGTAAATCGGTAAATCGGGTCACCCCCGACTATCCCTGACTTATCCCTAACTCAATCAAAATAAGTCGGTTATCGCTACAATCTTGCGGCGAGACTCAGCCTCGCCGCATTTTTGGCGCACAAGCGCTGCATAATGCATCAGGCGAGCATTCACTCAGATGCCTTGGTGCTCGCGGCACGAAATGCAGTTGTCGGCATAACATAATCCTGAACGGCAAATGAACTCCCGGTGAGCACAACTGCGTTGAAGCGAGAGGCCCAAAAACTATGCGGCGCTTTCGCCGGCCAGAGCGCAAAGGGCGCGTGCATAGTCGACGGGGGTATCGACATCGGCCTCGGCCTCCGGGCATGGCAGCCGCAGGGCATCGCCTTCATGGGCGAGGATGATCCCCTTGCAGCCCTGCGCCGGAGTAAGGGCCATTAACGGCTCGAAGTATTCTTTCGTGAAGAGAACCGGAACGCCCACGGTGCCGGCGTAGGCGGAGGCGACGATGGGCTTGGCGCTGGATGAGTGGGCGTCGAGCAATTGGTTGTAAGTCGCCGAGGTCAGCATCGGCAGATCACCGAGCGTGAGGATGACACCGTCCGGGCGATACGGAGCGAGAGCGCGGAGACCGGCCTGAATGGAGGTCCCCATGCCGCCGGCCCAATGGGGATTGGGCGCGATTTCGACGGCGAGCCCATGAAGCGCGCCCCGAATCTCGTCCTCGAACTGTCCGCAGACGACAACGACGGAATGGCCACGCGAATCGATAGCCGCTTGAGCGGCGTGGCGAATCAGCGGCTGGCCGCCGAAATCGAGCAGTTGCTTGGGCTGGCCCATGCGCGAAGAATTACCGGCGGCGAGGATGACGATGCCAAAGTTAGCCATGGACTGGCTCGCAAACGGGAGGCGTGATCGGCAAGGCACCTAGCGGTGCTCGCTCGCCGATCTCTTCCACTGGGGTATGGATGGGTCCGCGGGCCCAGCGCAGCGAACCGCCGGCGCGTCCCGCCAACACGGCTTGTACTTCGGCGATGATCGAGACGGCGATGGCCTCGGGCGAGTCGCCGCCAATATCGAGGCCCACGGGCGCGTGAGCATCGGTGACTAACTCGTCGGCGTCGATTTCGTCGAACAGGCGTGTGGCGCGTTTCTTGGGACCTAACAGGCCAAGATAGCGCGGCTGGAGCGGGAGGATCTGGGGCAGCAGTTTGGTATCGAGCGGGAAGTTGTGGGTCATCATCACGACGGCCGTGTGGCGATCGATGAGTAAGCCGCCCAGGGTGCCGGAGGCGGGCAGCACGACGACGCGTTCGGCTCCGGGAAAGCGATCCGGTTTGGCATAGCCGGCGCGGACATCGGCCACCGTCACTCGCCAGCCCAGGGTGGCGGCCAACGCGACCACGGGGATGACATCGTGGCCGGCCCCGAAGATGACGAGCCGTGGCGGGGGTGCGATGTATTCCAGAAAGATCTCGGCACCAGCGGCGTGAAGAAACCGGCAGCGCCGAGCGGCCAGTGTCGCACGGGCAGACGAGGCAAGCTCCGAAGGCATGCCACCGGGGCCGAAGAAATGTTGTCCGGTGTGGAAACGGGAGTCGGCGGCCGCGCGAACTACCGTCGCGACCACCTCCTCGCGCTCCGCCCGGCGGCTTTCGTCGAGGTAAGCCAGCAGCGCCCTGGCCTCCCGTGAGTCGACCCGCTCGAGCAAGACGTAGATGACGCCGTTGCAGCCCAGGCCAAAGGCCCAGACGGCATCGTCGTCCGATGATGTATCGAAGACGCGCAAGACGGGCTCGCCGTCATGGGTCCACCAGGCGGCTTTGCGGGCCACATCGCCTTCGAGGCAGCCGCCGCTGATCGAGCCGGTACGGCTGCCGTCGGGGCCAATTAGCATCCGGGCACCCGGACGGCGATAGGTGGAGCCTTCCACGTGCACCACCGTCGCCAACACGACCGCCAACCCGTCCTCCGGCCGGCTAGCTAAAGCTTTCCACTCGCTCAAGATGGAATGCAATTCGTGCATGGCTTAGTCGCTCATCAGGGCGCCGGGAAAGAACGGTAGCGATCTTTGCCGCTTACCGGTCAACTTGAAATAAGCGTTAGCGAGGGCGGGCGCCAAGGTGGGCACGCCCAGTTCACCCGCGCCGCCGATGTTCATCGTGCGATCCGCTGCCACCGGACTCGGGATAATGCCGACGGCGATCTGCGGCATTTCGTTGAGCCGAATCATGCGGCTGCGGTTGAAGTTCGCCGCTTGCGCGGCACCGTTGATAAATGTTTGCTGGCCGAAGAGCGCGGCGTTTAGGCCATGGACGATGCCGCCTTGCATCTGGGCTTCGATCTGGCCCGGGTTGACGGACAGGTAGCAGTCGATGGCCAGCGAAACGCGATTGACGGTGAGGCTGGTGGAAGTGACATTGGAGATCTCGACCACCTCGGCCACAATGCTGTTGAACGCGGTGCCGATCGCGATGCCGCGGGCCCGTCCGGCCGGTGGGGCGGAGGTCCAATTGCTGAGGGCGGCAGCTTTGTCGAGCACGGCGATCCAGCGCGGATTGGTGAGCTTCGAGCGGCGGAATTGGTATGGGTCCTGCCCGGCGGCCTGGGCCAGTTCGTCGATCATGCTCTCGACGGCAAAGGTGTTGAGAGAGGCCCCCACGCTACGCCAAAAGCCCACCGGAATGGGGGACGGATGCGACACCCACTCCACCAGGCGCGCCCCGAAAATATAAGGCAGCGCGCTCGATGCTTCCGAACCTTGGCTATCGCCCTTCGGCCCCAACGGCACGCCGCGCTGGCCGAGGATCGACGGCGAAACATTGCGGTATTGCCAGCCCGTGATGTTGCCCACGTCGTCGAGGCCCGCCTTGGCGTGAATCAGGGCCATGGGACGGTACTGATCGCGGGTGAAGTCTTCTTCGCGCGGCCACATCAGCTTCACCGGTTTGCCGATGGCCATGGCCACCTGAACCGCCTGGCTGACAAAGTCGACTTCCGCTTTGCGGCCCAAGCCGCCGCCGAGGTACATGGTATGGACCGTGATCTGATTGGCCGCCAGTCCGGTAATCGTCATGGCGATTTGCAGCACGGCTTTGCCGGACTGCGTGGGGGCCCAGATTTCGCAGCTCGTCCCAGCCACGTAGCTCACCGTGCAGTTGAGCACTTCCATGCAGGCGTGCGCGACATAGGGCAGCGTATAAGTGGAGTCAATCACCTTGGTCGAGCCAGCGAGGGCGGCATCGACGGGGGTGCCTTCCACCCTGTAGAGCGTGCCCGGAGAGTTCGCGCCACCAGCGATGTAAGCCGGGGCGGAGAGGGCGAGCGCTTGGGCATCGGCCATAAACTTAGCCGAATTCAAACTGGCCGTCGTGGCCGGCAAGGTCCAGGAGGCTCCGAGGCTCCGGGCGGCCCGCCAGGCATCCCAAGTATTCGTACCCACCACGGCGACGGCGTTGACACTGCCGGTGACTTCCGTGCCGCGCCCCGTGCCGGCAATCACGTTGAGCGGCACAACGGCGAGCATGCCGCTGGGGGTCGCAGGGGTCGCCGCCAGCGTGCCCCCAAAAGAAGGGCTGTGCTTGACGACCGCGTAAACCATGCCGGGCACGCGCACGTCGAGGCCATAAATCGCACTGCCATCTACCTTCGCCGGAATGTCTTTGCGTGGGACCGTCTTGCCGATCACGCGGAACTGACTGTCAGGCACTAAGGGAGCGGACACCGGGGGCGTGAGCAAGGCCGCCGCGGCCGCGAGCGCTCCATAGTTGTAAGTGCTGCCCAAAACGTGGCGCACCACCCCATCGGTGACGGTGTAATTGCCGCGCAGCGGATCGCCCTGCAGATTCATGGCGGCCTTCACCAGCATTTCGCGGGCGATGGCCCCGGCGTCGCGCAGCTTCCAGAAGTTATTGCGAGTAACACCCGATCCCACGGTGTTAATCGACGCACCAACTGGAACGGGAAGCACCAGGCTGGGCGCGCCTTGCACGGTCTTGATGCGCGCGTACTCGACCATCAACTCTTCGGCCAGAACTTGGGCGAGCCCCGAGAACGAGCCTTGCCCCATCTCCGAAGCTCCGACGGCCAGCGTGACGCTGCCGTCGGCGGCGATGGTTAGCCAGGCGTTCACCTGGGTGAGGGGCGCGCCCAGGGCTTCGCCCATCTTCGAGTAATCGGGAATCACAAAAGTTAAAGTAAATGCTCCGGTGGCAGCGGCGAAAAACCCGCGGCGGCCCAGCGGTTGATGGCTCTCATGAGTAGTAAGTGGCATGGTGATTGGTCCTGATCCTAGAGCGTCGAAACCGCTTCTTTCATTCGTTGATACGTTCCGCAAACGCAGAGGTTTTTCACTTCGGAGAGGATCTCCGGCCCATGGTGCCCGGCTTTCATGGCGCAGGCGACGCTCATCAGGACGCCTGACTGGCAGTAACCACACTGGGGCACCTGCTTATTGATCCAGGCTTGCTGCGCGGGGTGACTCTGGTTAGCCGAGAGACCCTCGATCGTCACCACCTTCTTGCCCACGGCGGAGGTGACGTCGAAAACGCACGATTTCTCCGGCTGCCCATCCACCATGACGGTGCAGGCGGCACAGATTTCGATACCGCAGCCGTATTTGGTACCGGTGAGGCCGATGAGGTCACGCAGCACCCAAAGCAAGGGCATGCCGCCGTCGCTGACCGTCACCGGATAATTCTGGTTATTGACGTTGAGTTGTAAATTCACAAATCCTCCTTCTCACATGGATCGATTTGGGCGCTCGCTCAGGAAAACGCCGATCTATGAGAAAAGGGAGACCAACCGGGCAATCAATATAGCCCAACTGGTTAATTATGTAAAAGCTATTGTTTTTGGAGGTAAATGATCGTTCGAACCAAGTCCAGACGGGCATCGCCCATGTCCTGCTCGATGTGCATGCCGTAGTCCAGCGCATTTTTCAACGATTCGAAACGTAAGCCAGGAGTTACTTGACGAAATAGGGCGGTGGCCCCGGACACTAAGGCGGTACTAAAGCTTGTGCCCCAGACGCCGGCATACGTGTTACCGGGAAACGTGGTGACCAACGCCTCGCCGGGTGCCGAGGTCCGGGCCGCCGATCCCCAATTGCTGAAAGCGCTCCGGCGATCGGCGAAGTTGGTCGAGCCGACGCCCACCACCTGTTTGAACGCCGCCGGATAGACGGCCGTCTCGTGGCCATTGTTCCCGGCCGAGGCGACACACAGCACGCCGTGACTGGCCGCGTACTCAATCGCCAACTGCAGCTGCGCCGAGCGGGTGGCAAAGCTGAAGCTCATGCTAATCGTCGTGGCTCCGTGGTCCACCGCATAGAGGATGGCGCGGACAATGTCGGATAGCGCCGCGGAACCGTCCGCCCGGAAGGCTTTGAGGGGCATGATTCTGGCCCCGGGTGCCACCCGATGCACGAGTCCGGCCACCATCGTCCCGTGCCCAAAAGCGCTGGGCAGGCCTTTGCCATCCAGAATCTCGACGGTCGACTGACTCAGCATCGCCACAGTGGTGCTATTCAACTGGACGCTGGGGCGGCCCGCATCCAGGATTTCGACGGTCGATTGCTGTAGCGCGGCGGCGGTGGCCGGATCGAGGTCCAGCAACTCGGACACCGTGTCCGATCGATCGCGGGTAAAGTCGTAGCCGGGCACCAGAACGTCGCGCAGCGCCGCATGGTTGGGATCGACGCCGGTGTCGATGATGGCGACCACGCCGGAGCCCTTGCCGAACAGGCGCTGGGCCTCATCGGCGCGCACAATCACCGCGCCCGGCTGCTGAACGTACCCCGCTTGTACCAGGGTGCCGAAGAAGTCGGCGCGGTCGCGTTTCCAAAACCAGGAGCCCAGCACCTCGGGCGTCGCCATCGCCCGTGAGGAAGCGTCCGCTTCGGCGGTGTGCAACTCGCCGTTCACTTCGACGGCTATCACCCCGGACTCGTTCTTCAGGTGCGCCAAAATCGAAGAAGCCAACGGCTGCGGTGCCGAAACCGCATAGCTGAGGTGGCTGTCTGCGGCCCATGAGCGTTGGACCGTAAGGCCGTAGCGCGCCGCTATCTCTCTGGCATTGGCACCGGAAGAGAGCTCCAAAATATACCCAGCCACGGCATCCCCAGCAACCGCAGCGTTGAGGGAAAGTCCGGTCGCTACCAGCGCCCCGGCCATGAGGGCGGCGATTCTGATGGAGATCTTCCAGTTGATTTTCATGTTTCCCGTATTCCTCGCTCTAACTAACTAAGGGTAAATCGATTCGTTGCCCACGATGGCGCAGGGCAAAACGTAACATCGATTTCTTGGCGGCTGGGTATTCTATAATAAATTCCCCGAACCGGTTCGTGGCGGTTTCCACCAGCGTCTCACCGCCCGACAAGACCTGCACCACGACGCCGTCCAGCATTTCGAGGCCATCCTGTTCGTTCGTGATTTGCCCGACGATCTCGCCCGGTTCGCGCGCCATCCCTTCCAGATTTAGATCGACAGAATAGTCTCCCGCGCGATAGAGTACTCGCTGACCGGCTTGGGCTAGGGAACGCACGCCTTGGGCCAGCAGCCCGGGCTGCTGCTGCCAGATCAGCGTAGCGGCGAGGCGTTCGAGCTTTTCCGCCCAGTTTTCGCGGGGCACGAACAGCGCGCGGGCAATCGCCACCAGTTCCGGAGGGACGGCCTGCGCCGCGCCGGTGGCACCAACTCCCGCCACCACCGAGAGCCATTCCACGGCTTGGCAGCAACGGGGGCATCCGGAGGCCAAGTGCGCCGACATGGCGATGGCGTCCGCAGGCGCGGTGACGCGGCGGACAAAATCGATCCACAACCCTTCGCTAAAGTGCTCGTTCACCCAATGCTCCGCCGGTGGTCAGTCGTGCCGCGCAATAACGGCGCGCAGACTCCCTCCGTAAGATAAGGGTAAGCAATCCGCTCAAAAATAGACTTATTTTCCAATAAATTTTCAACTGTCAATTTTCACCTCTCCCCCAACCACGGGCCGCCCACTTTCAGCCAGCGAGGGACGCACAGGAGCCGGATCGCCCACCAGCATGTAAGGTGCCCAATAGTAGGGATGCCGGAAACGGCGGCGCACCTCGCGCATCGCCTCACCCACCGCCGCCGACAGGCTTTGGCCCGCGACGACCTGGCGGTAAAAACTGCGCATGAACTCCATGGCGCTTTCGTCGTCGATCTCCCACAAGGTCACCAAGAGGCTGCGCGTTCCGGCCGCCAGGCAGCCGCGAATGAGCCCCAAAAGTTCATCGCCACCCACGGGTACGCTCGAACCGGTGTTGCATGCACTCAGGGTTAGCAGATCCACATCGAGGTCAATTGCGTTCAGGTCGATCAAGCTCAAGCGCCCATCCGCCAATTGAATCGACGAGAAAAGTGGATTGTCGCGACGGAAGACGCCGTGGGCGGCCAGATGCAGAATCCGGACGCCCGAGCCATGACGGCGCAAGGCCTCGAGTGAGGCGTCCGCTCCCAGAAACAGTTGCGCACCGGCCAACAGACGCGTCACCTCGCGGGCCTCCTCGGCGATGCGCGGTGCCCGCTCATCGGGTACCGCAATCACCACCGGGTCTCCCGCCGCGCCGGGCCGCCGCCGCCGGCAGCGCGCAAATACGCTCGCGCTCGGGATAAACGAAAGGTGAAAGCGGTCCATCAACGGGCCGTCGCCTTCGTTGAACGCCGCAAAGGGCAAGCCGTGCAGATTCTTGTGCGGCGCGATGATCAGGTGACGGAAGGCGAGCAGGAATTCCTCGGCCGGCGAAATCAGCAACTGATAAAGCGTGCGCAGATGATAGTCCGCTGCTGGCGAGCCGGGATGTTCGCGACGTAAGCTGGCCTTGCCAATTTGAAATTGGAGGAGCTTCATTTCGTGCTGGATCGGCACGCAGGAACCGAGCCGGAAGGTGCGAAGCTCGGTTCGGCTCAACAGAAACAGGTACAGCACGCCGCGCGCCTCGTAGTATTCGAGGATCGCTTCGCCGGGCCCCAGAATGCCTTGGATGCCGGCCAGCGACTCGGCCTCCGGATTCAACGGAACCGAGCCGCCACGGCTCCGCGTAGTTTCGATCAGCTCCAGTTCAAGCTCGCGAGCTCGCGCTTTCAACTGACCCGCCCGATCTCCCGACTTCGTCGTGTGGTCGATCAGCGCAGCCAGATCGATTTGGCGGTAAACCCAATTGAGGTCCTTGCGCAATTCCTCGCCCTTCGCCGGTGACTCGCCCTTCGCCGGTGGCTCGGCAGGGTGCCATGACGACGAAAGCCGGTCGGCCAAGCTGCGCGATTTGGCCTGTTGTACGCAGGCGAACGCTTCGTCCTCAGCCGATCGCGAGGAATTCAAATGGAGACTCACCAGCGCCTCGTACACGGCTAGTTTGTCCGATAGGATCGAGATCCGCAGGTCCTCGGTATCGAGGCGGCCACGCATCTGTTCCAGATCGTGGCGGGCACCTTCATAGGCGGCCAGCGCCTCGCCCGAACGGCCTTGCGACTCGTGAACTTCACCCGCGATCAGCTGGGCGTGGAAGCGAACGGAGGGCGAGGAGTCATCCCCCAGCCGCTCCAGGGCTTCGCGGCTCAAGGCGCGGGCCCGGTCGGCATAGCCGGCTCGCAGCCAGAGTTTGGCCAAGAGGATTTGGCTATGGGCGGCGCGGCCGGGAATCGTCGCATTCGCCAGCACGCGTCGCGCCGAAGTGCTCAGCCGCTGCGCGCGCTCGAAGCGTTGGTCATGGAACGCCAACACCGCACGCAGTTGGTCCACCAAAGCCGGCCAGACAGCGTTGCGTTCGTCGACGAAGAGTCCCCGGGCTTGGCGCAGGGTCTTGTCGGCCCCGGTGGTATCGCCCCGCTGATAGGTGGCAATCGCCACGCTCACCAGCGCCTTGCCTTGCTCATAGGGCATTTTCAGGTGCGCGAAGCTGGCGGCGGCTTGGCGCGCCAGTTGCTCGCCTTCCCGCGTGAGATTCAACTCGAGGTAGAGTTCGGCTTCGTCCAGATCGCACAAGGCGGCATGGTAGGCGTCGCCAATCACCGCGCATTGCTCGCGCGTCAGTTGGTACAGGCGGCGCGCCTCGGCATAGTCGCCGCGCAGATAGTGCAGGTAGGCGATGTTATAGTCCGCGCGTGCCACCAGCCCGGCCATACCTTGCTGGGCACAGTATTCGCGGGCGCGCGTGTAATTCATCAGTGCGCCGGCGAACTGGCCCAGGCTGGTGCTGCAGACGGCGAGATTCGAATAGGCGGCGGCCATGTCGCGTGGCTCGCCGCATTGCTCAAAGCCTTCGAGGGCGCGCTGATAGCGAGCCAAAGCCTCCGTCGAGCGGTCCTGCCGGAAGTAGATATTGCCGGCGTTGCTGTCGAGCCGCGCCAACCGCAGCAGATCACCGTGACGCTCAAAGATCCGTTCCGCGCGAGCCGCCGACGCCTCAGCCTCTTCGTACTTGCCTTGATAAATCAAAGCTTGTAGGCCGCTGGAGAGCGTGCGCCCCAACTCCACTTCGTGGCCGGCGGCATCGAAGAGAGCCACCGCCGCCTGATAGTGCGCCGTGGCCTGCGCGTAGTCGCCGCGCAGATGAGCCAGATGGCCTTCGGAGCGCCCCGACAAGGCTTTGCCCAAGGGGTCGCCCGACATCTCCGCCCATGCGACACCGGCCGCGGCCAGGCGCGCCGCTTTCGGCAGGTCGAGATAGAGATGGCTGAGGACGGCCGCATGGAGCCGTTGCTGCCCTTCTTCCGTGAGGGGAACGGAACGCAAGAACTCGGTGCGCTCGGCGGCGTCATCGATTTCGGCGAGCGTGGCCAGCCAGCTCACAGGCCTTGTTCCTGCAGCATGTCGCGCAGCCGTTTGAGGCAGCGTCCGCGAATGAAGCCGATGGACCCTTCCGCCAAACCTAAGTGACGCGCCACGTCCGCATAAGGCCGCGGCGGCTGCTCATAGAAAAGCATTTCGACAATGCGGCGGCAGCGTTCCGGCAAGGCCGCAATCGCTTCGCGCACCTGCTGGTCGCGCACGATTTCGGCTTGCACGGCGCCCACGTCCAAGGCCGGATCGGCAAGATCATTTTCGAGGCCGGTGGTGGACTGCATCTTCTGCCGGCGCTTCTTGAGCAGCAGACAACGGCGCGTGGCAGCCGTCATCAACCAGGCCCGCACCGCATTCGCTTGTTCCAGGCGGGGCAGATCGCGGTACAGATCGGCCCACACGCTTTGGAAGATATCGGCCGCGTCTTCCGGGGGCAAGTAGAATTTGGCGGGCATGGAATACACCAGCCGCTGATACTTTTCGATCAGCGCCGCCCAAGCCTTTTGGTTACCGGCCCGGCATTCGCGGACTAAGTCTTGGTCGGATGAGGTGGCATCGAGCGGATTCGCCAGCATTACTTCGATGGCTGGCCTTTAACCAGGAAAAGTTCGTCGACATTCCAAAGCGTCTGATGGTCGAGTACGGCGGGCCGGAAATTGCCCACGTTGCCGCGCTGGGCCACCACCACGTTCGGGCTGGCAAGGAAAATCATCGGCTGTTCGGCGGCGACGATCTCCTGCACCCGGGCATAGAGGCGCCAACGCTCGCGGTGGTTCAGTGTCACCATCTGCTGCTGCATCAACTGGTCGAGTTCCGCCTCCCATGGGGTACCCGGCGATTTCTGATTCGGGTTCCACAAGTGCATGGCTCCCGCCGAGAGCCAGACGCCCATCTCCGGATTGGGATCGGCGTCGCCGCCTCCCAAGCCCATCAAACAGGTATCGAATTTGCGGGTGGTTAAGACCCGTTCCAGCACGGCACGGAACTCCAGCGGAGCGATGGTGACCGCAATCCCTAAAGATTTGAAATCCGCTTGCAGTAACACGGCCATCTGCTGGCGCTCGTGGCTGCTGGAACTTACTAAGATCGAAAATGCCACCGGACCACCCGTATTGTCGAGTAAGTTCCCCTGAGCATCCCAGCGGAAGCCGGCCGCCGACAGCTTGGCGCGAGCGGATTCCAGTGATCGAGGCGGATGAGGCAGGTGGGGCGCATACCAGAGCTGGTTCCCCGGACTCACATGCCCCCAGATGGCCGTCGCGCGTTTTTGGAAGACGAGGCGCACGATGGAGTCGCGGTCAGTCGCCAGCGACAGTGCTTCGCGAAACTCTCGCTGGCCAAACCAAGCTAGTTTGGGTGAATCCGGCGAGAGATTGAAGGTCAAAAAGTTATATTCGAGCCCCGCGCCAAGGTCGACCGCTTTAGAATTTCCGCGGCCCTGCAGAAAGTCCACCGCCTTGGGGCTCAGCCGGTTCAATAAGTGCAATTCTCCCGCCGTGAAGCGGGCCAATTGTAAGTCCTCGTCGGCAAGTAAGTGGAACTCGATTCCATCGAGATAAGGCAGGCCTGATTTCCAGTAATAGGGATTGCGCTCCAACCGAACTTTTTCGCCGGGCAGATACTCCTTCAAGCGGAAGGGCCCCAAGCCGGCCACGTCAGCGGCGGCTGTATTTAAGGACCAGGCGTCCCGCAACTTTCCCGCTTTCCAGGCCGGTTCCAACTGGTGTTTGGGCAGCATGGCCACGGAATCGAAAAGGCGTTCGGCCGCGGCATAGGGCGCTGGCAGTTGGAAGACCACCGTATGCGAGTCCACCTTCGTCACCACGATGGGCTGGTTCTTGATCATCAGCAGATCGCGCTGGGGAGACCGGACCTTTTCATCGCCATAGACGGCGAAAGAAAAGACGACATCGTCGGCAGTAAAAGGCGCGCCGTCCGAAAAGCGCACGCCGGCGCGCAGCTTCAAGGTGTAGCGGTTCCCGCTGACCGTCCAGCTTTCGGCCAGCGCCGGAACTGTCTTCTGGGTTTGGCGATCAATGGTGATCAGGTCAGCATGCAGACGGCGCACGACGTCACGCGAAGGGGCATCGAGCGCGATGAGGGGATTGAACGTCTTCGGCTCGGCCCGCAAAGCGACATGGAGCACCCCGCCGCGGCGGGCATCGTGTGGCGCGGCAACCAGGAGCAACACGGCGAAACTAAAGAGGCGAACCATGCGCCACATTCGTCTTCATCTTATCGTGGATCGATTCGCGGCCCGGGCCATCGCGCGGGCCCCGGCCGCCCAACTACCGAAGAAGGGCAGCATGAACAGGGCCGGCAGCGTCCTCCACCAATGCTGATCGAGCCGCCACGCTTGCTTCAGCGGTACCAGCAAGGCGCCCCAACTGGGGTCCGGTTCACCCAGCCCGAGGCCGAGGAAGGAAAGCGTGACTTCGGCCAGGACAAATCTTGGCAAGAGGATCAGAGCCTGAGTCGCCAGCAGATCCCAGGTGCCGGGGAGGATGTGGCGGACAAAGATGGCGGGGCCGGAGACGCCGAAGCCGCGCGCCGCCTGCACGGGGCCAGCCTCTCGCAATGACAGCACAACGCCGCGTACCAATCTGGCCGGGCGGGCCCAACTGAGAAGCCCGATCAACAAGAGCATCAGGCCCAATGCGACGCGTGGGGAAAGATCCAGCGGCAACAGCGCGCGCACTCCCAGCAATAGATAGATCCATGGCAATACCAGAAACAGTTCGGCCACGCGCATCGTCAATTGATCCACCCAACCGCCGAAGTAACCCGCCAGGCCGCCGATCGTCCAGCCCAGTAGCAGCACCAACCCGGTGGCACCGGCCCCGGCCAGAATCGACCAACTCCCGCCGGATAGAAACCGCGACCAGATATCCCGGCCAAAGTCGTCGGTACCCATCCAGTGTTGAGCGCCCGGCACTAAGTTGGCTAGCTCCCGATGTTGCATTAATGGATCATAGGGCGCGACCCACGGGCCCACCATCACCAACGCCAGCGTAAACCAGAGAAAGAATCGCGTCATGCGGGCGTCCGGATGCGAGGGTCGAGGCGATAGAGGAGTAAGTCCCCGAGTAAGTTCGATGCGGTGAGAATCAAAGCCAGCAGTAAGATCACCGATTGCACAATGGGATAGTCGCGCGCCTGTACCGCTTCGAGGAATAGCGGCCCCACACCGGGCCAGCCCGTCAGGACTTCCACGAGTAACGAAGCGCCGATGGTGGCCGCCATCGAGAGACCGAATAGCGACACCAACGGATTGGCCGCCGCGGGCAGAATGTACACCAGCCAAAGACGCCACCCGGCCAGTCCGCGTCGCTGGGCCATCCGAACGAACCAGAGTTCGCGCGCCGCCGACAAGCTGGATGCGGCATGCAGAAAGACGACCGGCAGAATCGACAGCGTGAGTGAAACGATGGGCAAGGCGGGGCCTGAAATGGGTAAGCCGAAGCGGACGGCCAGCCAAACCAAAAGGCTGACGGCAATAACGTCCGGCACCAATCCCGCCGAGGAGGCCACTGATTCCAGAGGCGTGCGCACCAGCCCCGGCCAGCGCTGTGCAGCCAGCGCCAGCAGCAACCCGGCCAGCCAAGCCAGCACGAAGGCCGGCACGGCCACCGACAGCGTGGCCCGCGCACGCGGGGCGATCAACCGGCCGACCGGCATTCCGTACCCCAAAGACACGCCGAATTCGCCGCGAGCACACGAGGCCACCCATGCTCCGTAACGGCGAAACCAGGGGTCACGCAAACCGCTCTGCTGCCGCATTTGTTCGAGCGCCCGGGATGACCGTTGCGGATTGAAGCTTTCGCCACTATAGAAATCCCCCGGCGCTACGCTGAAAAGTAAAAACGCGAACAGCGATGCCGCAGCCACTTGCATCATGCTGGCGAAGAGTCGACGCCACAGATAGGTCATTCGGCGACGCGCCCACCCTGCAGACGAATGGTCCGCGCCCCCAGTTCGGTAGCCAGTTCTGGGTCATGCGCAATCAACAAACAACCCAGGCCGGTGGCCGCTTGCACGTTAGTCAGATGGACGAGAACGTGGCGGCGCGTGGCCGGGTCGAGCCCCGAGAGGGATTCGTCCAAAATCAACAGGCCCACATTCGGTTGGCCAGCTAGAGCGGCCATGGATCGCGCGATGGCGACCCGTGCCCGCTGCCCTTCGCTGAGTTCCCGCGTCTTGCGTGGCATCCAAGCCGTTGGCAGCGCCACCTCCGCCAGTAACGCCGGATCCGCGTGACCGCAGGCCTCCTGCAAGCACTCGCCAATCGTCATGCGCGGATTCAGCGACTCGGATGGCTCCTGCGGCACGATCTGCACGCGAGCGCGAAGCAGAATCTCCCCCGCTTCCCACGGTTCGCGTCCCGCAATGCAATGCGCCAGCGTGCTCTTCCCGGCTCCCGAAGGGCCCACCAACGCCACCGTTTCGCCCGCCCGTATGCTGAAGGAAACATCGGACAAAGCCCGCACGCGCGGAGTCTCCCGCAGCAGCCAATCGCGCCGGAAATAGTCCTTAGTAATGCCGCGCACGTCCAGCACCGCATCGGTCCTCGGCACGCTGCGGTGGAGCGGCGCGGACTCAACGAAGGGAGTCAACCGGTGCACTGGGCAGCCCAGTTGGCGGAAGACGCTCTCCCGATGCGATGCAATCAACAGCGCCGCGCCCCAGCGCTGCACCGCATCAAGCAGGACGCGCAGCACCAATTGCTCAGTAGCTGCATCCAGATGGGCGGTGGGTTCGTCGGCGAGGATGAGGTCCGGCTTCGCGGCCAGGGCAAGAGCGATCAGGACCCGTTGGCGTTCGCCGCCGCTCAGTTGATGGGGATAGGACGACCGTAGGCGCGCCCCCAGCAACCCCAGGCTCGCCAGCAGCGTCTCGGCGTCACGCGGGGAACCGGCCACCTCCGCTACTTGATCGCCGACGCTCAGAAATGGCGACAGACTGGCCAGCAGGTCCTGCGGAATGTAACCGGCGCGCTGCGGCACTTCCACACGACCGGTGACCGCCGCGTTGGCGGGCAGCATTCCGGCCATCGCTTGCAGCAGCGTCGATTTACCGCAACCGGACTCGCCCGCCAAACCCGCCACTTCCCCTTCACCCAGCTGTAGGTGAAAGCCGTCGAGCACCGGCCGCCGGTCGTAGCTGACGCAAACATTTCGTAAAGTCAGCACCACCTTTGAAGCTTACAGGAAACGATCCGAGCCTCCCGCGAAGTTGGATGCGGCTCGGCTTCGGATTCTTTGCGAGCATTCGGATAATAAACGGTTGGCCAGGGCCCAGAAAACCGGTATTCTCCGCTGCCAATCCCGATCTTGTATTCGCCTCCGGGCATCCCCGTCAGCAGATGGGTTCCATCCTCGTCCGTGGTCGCTTCGTGCCATCTTGATCCTTCCTTTTCAAAGTCCCCGGCACTATCCTCTATATCTTGAAATGGGCATTCCGGCGGTGAAAAATGAGATAAAGCGATGGCCACTTGATATATAATCATGCCCGATACCGACGGTGAACAACCAATGATTCGGTGGTTCATGCGCCGGGCTTGAGGATCAGGGCCTCACGAACGTTATGGGGAATAGGAATCGAGGGTTTCATGTCAAGAGTACGGCTATGGGCAACATTCATCGCGGTGTCGGCAATCCTGCCCGTCACCGCCCAGACTTCAAAGGCGCTCATCTCGGGCATTGTCACCGACGGTACCGGTGCGGCGATCGCGGGCGCGAAGGTGAACATCACCGACGTCCAACGGAACCAGGACCATCGCACCGGGACCAATGCGTCGGGAGTTTACCGGGTGATTGAGCTGACGCCCAGCGTTTACCGCTTGACGGTGGAAGCGGCGGGTTTCCGCATGTATGTGCTCGAATCGCTGCCCCTTTCTACGCTGCAGAACGCGACGGTGAATATCAAATTAGAGATCGGCGCCGTGACGGAGAAAGTGGAAGTGACGGCGACCGGGCCCCTGCTTGAAGCCTCGAACGCCACGTTGAGCACAGTGGTAGAGAACAAGAAGATCATCGACCTGCCCCTCAACAACCGCAACATCTACTCGCTCCTGCGGCTGGTGCCGGGCATCACGCCTTCGACGCCGAACTCGGAGAGCGACTTTTTTACCAGCACGATCCGCTTCTCGATCAATGGCGGCAAGGAGTCGCTCAACGACATTCAACTCGATGGCGTGACGGCCATGGTGCAGAGCGATATTCAAGGCATTTATGGCGCCTCCGCCATCCCCTCCGTCGAAGGCATCCAGGAGTTTCGCGTGCAGACCAACTCTTACACGGCCGAGTATGGACGCAGCGGCGGCGGTCAGGTGACGATGCTCACCAAGTCCGGTAGTAACCAATTCCACGGCAGCGCCTTTGAGTTTCTGCGCAACAGCGCCCTGGACGCCAAGAGCTTCTTCCTCAACAAGACGAACGGCCGCAAGGCGTCATTCCAGCAGCACCAATACGGCGTCAGCACCGGCGGGCCCATCAAAAAAGATAAGACCTTCTTCTTCGCCTTATATGAAAAGCGGCTGGTGAAATCGGGCAGTTTTTCGCAGTTCACGGTGCCCACCGCGCAGCAGTTGGGCGGCGATTTTTCGAACACCCGCAATGCCAACGGCAGCGTGCGCACCATCTTCGATCCCTTCTCCACGCGTACCAATCCCGACGATGCCACCAAGTTCATCCGCACGCCGTTTGCCGACAATCGCATTCCCCTGGCGAGGTTCGACCCCGTCGCGGTGAACGCCGCTAAACTCTGGCCCACTTCCAACCAGCCCGGCTCCGTGAACGCGAACCAGAACAACCTGGCGATCCAGAAAGTGCCCCGCTCGCCCACCGATCGCGTCGACTTCAAGGTGGATCACAACATCAGCCAGAACCGGCGCATGTTCGTGCGCTACAACCGCTTCAAGCAGGCCACGGCCGCCGCAGACTTCTGGGACAACGGGGCCGCGCCCTCGGACGGCATCATGTACTGGGGCTCGCATAACGCCGCCATCGACTATACCGAAACCATCGGTTCGGGCACCGTGCTCACCGTCCGCGGCGGTCTGAGCCTGTTCGACGCCTGGCGTCCGGCGTTCTCCTACGGCTACGACGTCACCAAGCTGGGGTTGCCTGCTTCCTTGCAGGAAGTGACGCTCAAGACCGGCGCGCCACGCATCCCGCGGTTCGACGTCCAGGACTTTACCTCGATTGGGCCCAACAACGGCTCCACCTACCAGAGCAACAACGTCTCCTACACCGTGGTCGGCAACCTGACTCGCATCTCCGGCAAGCACAGCATGAAGTTCGGAGCCGAGTGGCGCACGTTTGGCCTTGGCTTCGCTCAGTTCGGCAGTTCGCCCGGCAACTTCTCCTTCACTCGCGCGATGACCCAAGGGCCTGACCCGCGCGTCGCCGGCAACGGCGACGGCCTCGCCTCGTTCCTGCTCGGCACCGGCACCAGCGGTGCCGCGACGCACCGCATCAAGCCCGCCGACCTCAGCCGTTACTACGCCATCTACGCGCAGGATGATTACAAGGTGAACTCGAAGCTCACCTTGAACGTCGGCTTGCGTTGGGAGATCGAAGGCTCGAACACCGAACGCTACGACCAACAGACCGTGATGGACCCTTTCGCCAAGAATCCCCTCTCGGATAAGACCGGCCTCGATCTGCGCGGCGTCTATCTCTTTGCCGGCGACAACCAGACCCTGGGCCGCCGCGGCGTTCGCGCGGCCGAGCATAAGTTCAATCCGCGCATCGGCATCGCCTATCAGATGAACGCGAAGACCGTGATCCGTTCCGGATACGGCATCTTCTACGGCGTGCCGAAGTTCGCCGCCACTGATCGCTGGACGGGCGCTCCTTACGCGAGCACCACCCCCTGGAATGCCACCCTGGATGGAATCAACCCCACCAATCTGCTGCGCAATCCGTTTCCGCAGGGCTACGTGCTGCCCGTCGGCCGTTCGCTCGGCGATCTTTCCGGCGTTGGCTTCGCGCTCAGTTCCGCCTGGGCTACCGAGATGAAGACGCCCTATAACCAGCAATGGAACTTAAGCATTCAGCGCCACATCACCAATCAGATGATGATCGAAGTCTCCTACGCCGGTAACAAAGGAACGCATAACGAGCTCGCCCAAGGCGACCTGGGCCAACTGCGGCCCGAACAACTTACCCCTGCCAATAATCTGCTGACCCTCGTTCCCAATCCGTTCGCCGGGTTGATCGGCCCGGCCAGCGTCCTGGGCGCGGCCAACGTCCAACGCGGGCGATTGCTCCGTGGGCAATACGCGGAATTCACCAGCGTTGGCCCGGGCTCTCCGGCCTGGGGTAACTCCAACTATCACGCGATGCAGACTCGCTTTGAACGCCGCTTTGGTGCCGGCATGAGCCTGAGCGTCGCCTACACGTGGTCGAAGTCCATCGCCGATTCCTCCGACGGAATTTGGAACGACGGCCAGGGAACCATGCGCAACTGGTACTGCCGCAACTGCGAACGGTCACTGAGCTCCTACGACATTCCGCACCGCGCGGTTTTCAACTTCAACTATGAGTTGCCGTTCGGCAAGGGCCAGCGCTTCGGCACGAATATGCACTGGCTCGCAAACACCATTCTGGGCGGCTGGCAGACCAATGGCATCTTCACGATTAACTCCGGCCAGCCGCTGATTTTCAGCCAGACGACGAATAATAGCTTCTCGTTCGGCGGCTATCAGCGGCCCGATGTCCTGGGCGCCGACGCGCGGATTGAGGTCCGTTCGATTGACCGCTGGTATGACACGTCGCAGTTCAAGGTCGCCAAGGACTATACCTTTGGCAACCTCGGCCGCACGCACTCGAATCTGCGCAACGACTTCACGCGTGGCCTGGATGGTTCGCTGTTCAAGAATACGAAGCTTACCGAACGCTTGAATCTGCAGTTCCGGGCCGAGGCTTTTAACTTGACCAATACGCCGGTGTTCTCGTCGCCGAATAACAACGTCGAGTCCGGGGCGTTTGGCACGGTCACTGGCCAGAGCAATGGTCCGCGATCGGTGCAACTTGGACTGAAGCTGCTGTTCTAACTAACTAAGCGGAGGCTGTTTCAAAACCCGTCTCCCTCTTGATAGGAGACGGGTTTTCGTGGGGCTTGGCCTGCTGGCAGCGCGGGAGCGCGCAACCCCATCATGGCCTTCCGCATCCCGCGCCAACGCTCACCCGGTCACAACAAATCAAAATATCGCCAATCCATTAGAAACAAAGCACTTTTAGCCAAATCCGTCTCCAAACCGTCCCAATTCCTTCACCTCGCCTGCGATCATAAACGTAAGGGATGGATCCTTTGTCGATGGAGTCAGTAATCAACGCCCGCGACAAGCGGATCATTCCGCCCCATAACTCCATGAAACAAAAAAGAAAACTGCGAAATTGGCTCTGTTCCGTAATCGGGCTTTAAGCAAACAAAAATCCCCGCCTGCCGAAGCAAGCGGGGACTCTTCAACCTAACTCGACTTAGTAACGGTACTGATCGGCCTTATACGGGCCGTCCTTCGACACGCCGAGATACTCGGCTTGCGAATCGGTGAGCGTGGTGAGTTTGGCACCGATCTTGTTTAAGTGCAGCCGGGCCACTTCCTCGTCGAGGTGCTTGGGCAGCGTGTAGACGCCAACCTTGTAAGTGTCCTTGTTCTTCCACAAGTCCAGCTGGGCGAGCGTCTGGTTCGAGAACGAATTCGACATCACGAAACTGGGGTGGCCAGTGGCGCAGCCCAGATTTACTAAGCGGCCTTCGGCTAGGACATAGATCGAGTTGCCGCTGGCGAAGGTGTACATGTCCACCTGGGGCTTAATCTGCAGGCGCTTCACGCCGGGCAAGTGATTCAACTTATCCATTTGGATTTCGTTGTCGAAGTGGCCGATGTTGCACACAATGGCCTGATCCTTCATGTGCTGCATGTGCTCGACCGTGATGACATCGCAGTTACCCGTGGTGGTGACGTAAATGTCGGCGCGGCCCATGGTCTCTTCGATGGTCGTGATCTCGTAACCTTCCATGGCGGCTTGGAGAGCGTTGATGGGGTCAATTTCCGTCACGATGATGCGGCAGCCGAGGCCTTTGAGCGAAGCGGCCGAACCTTTGCCGACGTCGCCGTAGCCGCAAACGACGGCCACTTTGCC
>JANLPT010000325.1:0-18290 GCA_031367405.1 Bryobacteraceae bacterium | reverse complement strand
GATGGCACCAACGCCAAGCCGCTCGTCATCGCCAGCAATAGCGACCAACTCGACCTGAAAGCGAATTTCGCCGGGCCGACCGCCTTCGCGTTGTTTGGCAATCAGATCCGGACTTCGAGCCAGGCCGGGTTGCCGCTGTCTATCACGGCGACGGACAAGAACCAGTGGGCGCCGCGCATTGGCTTGGCCTGGCGTCCGTTTGGCGATAAGACGGTGCTGCGCGGCGGTTACGGACTCTTCTACGAAGTGGAATCGAGCGGCAATCGCGTCAACAATACTGTGGTGCCGTTCAAGCTCGATGAGACGGCGTTCAACGATGCGGCCATCCCCGTGCGCACGCTGGGTAACTTTTTCCTCGGCACGCCTTTAAGTTCCACCGCGGCACCCAGCCTGGGCGCGGCCTTAACCCAGGCCCGCCAGGGCTATGACCAGCATTGGAACTTTGGCGTGCAACGGCAATTGAATTCGGTGACGGTGTTTGAAATGGATTACGTGGGCAACAAGGGCTCCTTTCTGGCCGCCACCAACGCCGTGAACAACCCGCCGGCCGGCGCGGGAGCGATTCAGACTCGCCGGCCCTATCCGCGCTACGGCGGCATCAACTACTTCACGCAGGACGCTTCCTCCACTTACCATTCGATGCAGACCAAGCTGGAGCAGCGCTACGCCAAGGGCCTCTTCTATCTGGTTTCCTACACTTGGTCGAAGGCGACGCGATTCGCCAATACGCCAGCCGTGGGCGGCAACACCGGCTGGGAGCGGGCGCTGGCCGGCTTCGACATTCCGCACAACCTCGCCATGAGTACTGGCTGGGAACTGCCGTTCGGCAAGGGTAAGCAGTTCCTCACCAACAGCCATCGTGCGGTGGACGGGCTGCTGGGCGGTTGGACGATGCAAGGCATTCTAGTGCTGCGCAGCGGACGCCCGTTCACCCCCACCGTCTCGCGTGACATCTCCAACAACGGGATCGGCGGACAGCGGCCCAACCGCATCGGCTCCGGCAAGCTGGACTCACCCACCCTCGATAACTGGTTCGACAAAACGGCTTTCACCGTCCCCGCTAACTTCACCTACGGCAATTCCGGCGGCAGCATTCTTCGCGAAGACCGTTTCCGGAGTCTGGACTTCTCGATTTTCAAGCAGTTCCAAGTTACTGAAGGAACCCGCGTACAGTTCCGCGCCGAGTTCTTCAACCTGACAAATACGGCCAGCTTCCTGGGTCCGAACACCAACGTGGATGTGGCCGCCGGCGGCCGCGTCACGGCTACGTCGAATTCGCCGCGCCAAGTCCAATTCGCCCTTAAGTACACCTTCTAACTAATGACTATGCGCTTTCTCCCTCTATTACTCACGCTGACGGCCTTCGCCCAAGACGTCACCATCAAGGTCGACGCCGCGCGCCCCCTTGGGCCGCTTCGCCCCGTGTGGAGTTACTTCGGCTACGACGAGCCGAACTACACCTATATGAAAGATGGCAAGAAACTGCTGTCGGAACTGGCCGCGCTCAGCCCGGTGACGGTGCATGTGCGCGCGCACAACTTACTCACCACCGGCGACGGCACCGCCGCGTTGAAATGGGGCTCCACCAATGCCTACACCGAGGACGCCCAGGGCAACCCGAAGTATGACTGGACCATTGTCGACCGCATCTTCGATACTTACCTCGAACGCAAGATGAAGCCGCTGGTGGAGATCGGTTTTATGCCAGAAGCACTCAGCGCGAAGCCGCAGCCCTATCAGCACCAGTGGGCACCCGACAAGACTTACAACAAAATCTTCACCGGTTGGGCCCATCCTCCGAAAGACCCAAAGAAATGGGGCGAACTTGTCTACCAATGGGTGAAGCATTGCGTGGACAAGTACGGCCGCGAAGAGGTGGCCAGTTGGTGGTGGGAGGTTTGGAACGAGCCTGACATCGGCTACTGGCAAGGCACGCCCGAACAATACTTCGAACTCTACGATCACGCGGCCGACGCCGTGAAACGCGCGCTGCCGGCGATCCGCATTGGTGGCCCGACGACCACGGGGCCCAAAGGCGAGAAAGCCGCCAAGTTCCTGCGCGATTTTCTGCAGCACGTGGTGAGCGGCAAGAACTACGCCACCGGCAAGACGGGCTCGCCGCTCGATTACATTAGCTTCCACGCCAAGGGCCGCCCGAAGTTCATTGAAAATCGCGTGCAGATGGGCAGCGAGTTCCAGATGAGCGACTTCGACAACGGCTTCCGCATTGTGGCGTCGTTCCCCACGCTGAAGCGCCTGCCGATCATCATTGGCGAATCGGATCCTGAAGGGTGCGCGGCATGTTCGGTACGCTTTCATCCGCAGAACGGCTATCGCAACGGCACCATGTATTCCAGTTACACCGCGGCGACGTTCGCGCGTAAGCATGAGTTGGCCGCCAAGCACGGCGTCAATTTCGAAGGCGCGGTGACGTGGGCGTTCGAGTTTGAGGGCCAGCCTTACTTTGACGGCTTTCGCGATCTGGCCACCAACGGCATCGATAAGCCGGTGCTGAACGTCTTCCGCATGTTCGGCATGATGAGCGGTCAACGCCTGGCCGTGCAGAGTTCGGGGGCGGTGGCCCTGGCCGACATGCTGAAGAGCGGCGTCAAAGCGCAGGCCGATATTAACGCGTTTGCCAGCCGGGACGAGCGGGCGATCCACGTGATGGCGTGGAACTATCACGACGACGATTTGCCGATGGCTCCCGCCGCGGTCACGCTCAAAATCGCCGGCATTCCGGCCAACGTCAAGCGGGCGCTGGTGAAACATTACCGGATTGACGAGAGCCACTCCAATTCATACACGGCATGGAATGCCATGGGATCGCCCCAACAACCGACTCCCCAGCAGTATGCTGCCTTGGAAGCCGCCGGGCAATTGCAGTTACTTACTTCGCCCCAATGGATGACGCCCCAACAAGGCGCGGTCGACCTCACCTTTGCGTTGCCTCGCCAAGGAGTCTCGTTGGTGCAAGTTACTTGGTAGCCGACGTAGCCGACGTAGCCAGCCGGGGGCGTTGGCGCATCGCGTTGTTACTCAGCGCGGCCATTGCCGTAAGCTATCTTGACCGTCAAACGCTGCCCGTGGCCATTGCCGCCATCCAGCGTGAGATTCCTGTCTCGAATACTCAGTTCTCACAGTTACAAGCCGCCTTCCTCATTGCCTACGCCTTGATGTACGCGGCCGGCGGCCGGCTGATCGATGCCATCGGCACCAAGACGGGCTTCGCCGTGATCATGGTCGCCTGGTCACTCGCCTGCGCGGCGCACGGGTTCGCCACCGCCTTTGCCGGCTTAGCCCTCTGCCGTTTCCTTTTGGGGATAGGCGAAGGCGGTGGCTTCCCGGCCGTCACCAAAGCGATCGCCGAATGGTTTCCCGTCTCCGAACGCTCCACCGCTATGGGCATGATCAATACCGGCACTTCCGCCGGTGCGGTGATCGCGCCGCCGGCCATCGCGCTGATCATCGGCCTTTACGGCTGGCGCTGGGTCTTCTTTCTCACGGGCGCGCTCGGATTAGCGTGGACGTGGGTTTGGATTCGCATGTACTCCACCCCGGCGCAGGCCAGGGTTACCGAAGCGAGCGTACCTTGGCTTCACTTATTCCGCTATCGCCAAGTCTGGGGGCTCGTCACCGCCAAATTCCTCTCCGATGCCGCCTGGTATTTCTATTTATTTTGGTTACCCAAGTACTTATACGACGTCCGTGGCTTCGATACGAAGCAAGTCGGCACGTTTGGCTGGATTCCTTATGCCGCCGCCGGCCTGGGTAGCCTCTGCGGCGGTTGGTTTTCCAGTTACTTACTCGGGAGAGGCCTACCGCTCGATCGCGCGCGTAAGATTGCCATGGGCCTCAGCGTCGCACTGATGCCCTGGATCTTCTTTGTCACTCGCTCACCCGTGGAAATGGCGCTATTTCTGTTTAGCTTGGCTTTTTGCGGACAGCAGGCCTGGTCAACCTTGGTGATGACCCTCCCCACCGACCTGTTCCCTCGTAACACCGTAGGTTCGGTGGCGGGCCTCGTCGGCTTCGGCGGAGCGATGGGCGGCGTGGTCTTCGGGCTCGTCGTCGGCTGGCTGCTTGACCACGGCACCGGTTACGGCCCAGTCTTCGCCATGGTCAGCCTGATGCATATCGTGGCCTTTGGCATCGTGTTACTCACCGTGCCCCGCATCGCGCCACTTCCTGTTTTGAACGCGACGAATTAAAGCGTCGTCGGAACGATATCCAATTCTGGAATCGTCACGTGCGCCGGCAGCTTCGCCACGTCCAAAATAATTTCCGCCACATCCTCTGCCTTCAACGCCTTCGCCAATTGTTCGGGGGACGGCTTCACGGGCCGCTTCTCCATCAGCTCCGTGTCGATCAGCCCCGGGCAAACGACGCAGGTGCGTATCTCGTTCTCTTTCTCCTCGACGCGAATGGCGTGCGTGAAGCCGACCAAACCGCGCTTGGCCGCCTGATAAGACGCGCCGGACACGTCAGGATACTTGCCCGACACCGACGACACGTAAATCAGATGCCCTTTGCGCGCCTCGCGCATGGCCGGCAATAGAGCCTGCGTCACATAGTAAGCGGCGGATAAGTTCACGCCGATCATGTGGTTCCAAATGTCGATGTTCAGGCGCTTCAGGTTCCGGTCGGGCGTGTTGGTACCGGTGGAGTGTACCAGCACATCCACGCCGCCCAGAAAGCTGCGCGCCGCAGCGGCCATCGCCTCTACTTCCGGCACCACGCTGGCGTCGGCGGCGAACGTACCGATGACGAAGCCTTCACCGGCTAGTTGCGTGGAAAGCTCTTGCAGCCGATCCGCGCGCCGCGCCGTGGCAAACACCTTGGCACCTTCGCGCGCAAATAAAACGGCCGTCGCGCGGCCCACGCCGCTTGAGGCACCCACAATGAGAACTCGCTCACCAGCGAGAGAAATAGGCATTCGCCTAATATATCGCTACCGGCGGGCGACCGGCCAGGGTTCCACTTGGGCCCGCTTGGCCCAAGCCTCCCACTTCGTCTGCAACTCCGTCGCCTTCGCCGCATTCGTGGCCGCCCGATTGTGTAACTCCGAACGATCGGCGGCCAAGTCATACAGCTCCCAGGGCAGCTGATATTTCGACACCAGCTTCCACTTACCCTGCCGCACTGCCCGGTTGCCCTCATGCTCCCAGAAGATCTCAGCGTGCCCGGCCCGCTTGCCGCGCTCCCACACTGGGCGTAAGCTTAGGCCTTCGAGCGGCGTGATCTTTTGGCCGGCCATCGTCGCGGGATAGGTGGCACCGGCTACGTCCACGCAGGTCGCCATCAGGTCAATCAAATGGCCGGGCGACGTGTTAATTGAGTTCTTCCGCGTGATGCCCGCCGGCCAATGTGCGATCAGCGGCGACGCGATACCGCCCTCGTGTACCCAATGCTTAAACGTGCGGAAGGGCGTGTTGCTCGCGTTGGCCCAGCCGATGCCGTAACTCTGATAAGTGTCCGCCGGCCCCGGCATGATCTCCGGACGATTCCCGCGCCGCACCGGCCGGCCATCCGGAGTGTTCATCGGAATGCTCGGGTTGGGCGTCAGTGCCCGGGCGATCTCTTCGGCACAACCGCCGTTGTCGGCCAGAAACAAGATCAGCGTGTCTCGCTCGAGCCCTTTTTCCCGCAGCTTCGCCGTGATGCGGCCCACGTTTTGATCCATACGGTCGATCTGCGCGGCGTACACTTCCATGCGCCGCTGCTCCCACTCTTTGTTGGGTGCGTCGCCCCACGCGGGCACCTTCTCATCGCGCGGCGATAGCGGCCAGCGCTGGTCCACAATTCCCATCTTCACCTGCCGTGCATGCCGCTCGACTCTCAACGCATCCCAGCCATCCTGGTAGCGGCCCTGGTACTTGGCGATATCGCTTTCAATCGCGTGCAGAGGCCAATGCGGCGACGTGAACGGCACATACAGAAAGAAGGGCTGCCCCGCAAACTCGTCGATGAACTTGTTCGCATGGCTGGCAATCGCGTCGGTGTAAAAGAAATCGGCCCCTTCGGGCTTGATGTATTCGTTGCCCGACACCAGCGCCGCCGGGTCATAGTAGCTGCCCGCACCCTGAATCGTCCCGAAGTACCGTTCAAAGCCGCGCTGCATCGGCCAGTTGTGTTTTTTCTCATTCGCCGGCGTCACGTGCCATTTGCCGCTCATCGCCGTCCGGTAGCCCGCCGTCTTCAAGACCTCGGCAATCGTCACCGCCTGCCGGCTCAGGTCGCCGCGATAACCGGGCAGGTGATCGTCGGTCACCATGTGCCCCACGGCCGCCTGATGCGCGTACAGCCCGGTGAGCAGGCTAGCCCGCGTCGGGCAGCAACGCGCGCCATTGTAGAACTGCGTGAAGCGCATCCCGCCGCCGGCCAGCGCATCGATATGCGGCGTCCGGATTTCGCTGCCATAACAGCCCAAATCGCTGAAGCCCATGTCGTCGGCCATCATGATGACGATGTTGGGCTTCTTCTGGGCGGCCACCAGGCGGGAGGCGGCGAGAGTTTGAATAAAGCTTCGGCGGTTCACCAGGACATAATATACCCATGCGGAAAGCTGTCATTCTCGCCGCCGGCCGCGGCACCCGTTTAGGGTCCCTCACCGACGAAATTCCCAAGCCGATGGTGCTGCTGAAGGGCAAGCCGATCCTCGAACATCTGCTCGATCGCCTGCAAGCCGCCGGTTTCGCCGAAGCTCTCGTCGTCACCGGTTACCGGGCTGAGGCGATTGAGGCCCACTTTCAGGGTTATCCGCTGCCGCTCCAGTTTATCCGCCAAACCACGGTGAATGGAACGGCTACTGCTGCTTTGCTCGCGGTAGATTTTGTCCAAAACGAAGCGTTTTTCCTCACTTACGGTGACATACTCGCTGAAACTGCCGTCTATCACGACATTCGACAAGCGCTTACCCCCTCCACTGAAGCACTGATCGGGGTCAAATGGGTGCCTGACCCTTATCAAGGCGCTGCGGTATATTGCGACGCATCGAAAAAAATAACAAAAATAATTGAGAAACCTGGGTGGGGAAAATCCACTACTAATTGGAACAGTGCGGGCCTTTATATTTTTAGGCCCAGTCTGTTCGCGGAACTCACCCGGGTACCGGAGTCGCCGCGCCATGAATTCGAGCTGACGTCGGCGATCGAGCAATCGATCGCCGGCGGCCATCGGCTGGAGATCTTTCCCATTGAGGGAAACTGGCGCGACATCGGCCGGCCCGAGGATCTAGCCGCCGCCACTGAGGAGATGACTTAACTACCGCCCATGACGATTCAACCGACCACCTCCCCCACTCATTGCGAGACTCCCCCGAGCTGCACCATCGTTCCCGCCGAAGTTGGTGACCTCGAATCCATTTGCCGTTTCGACCTGCTCTCGCTTCGCGATTACCGGCAGCGCGAGTTTGTCGCCAGTGCCATTGAGGAGGGCCGCTGCTGGGTCGCCTTCTTCGACGAAACGCCCGTCGCCTACGGCATCTTCAACTATCAGTTTCAGGGCTACGGCGTCATCCACCGCGTTTATGTCAGCGCGCCCTACCGCCGGCGGGGGATCGGCCGCGCCTTGGTCGACTACTTCGGCACCGCCTGTTCGTCGCCCCGGCTCTACATCACCGTGCCGCAGCGTGAGCTCGCCATGCTCGAGTTGCTGCGCACGCGGGGCTTTGCGCTCTCCGGCGTCGTGCATGCCATCGGTAACGAGGGTGCCGCCCTCATCTACGTCAAGGACCTATCCAGCGCCACCCCGCCGCTCGCTGGCCGCGGTTTGCAGTAGCCGCCTGGCCTTGCACTCTGCCACAATCCTGGGAGAGGAGCCCGCCGCCATGCACGATCATCTAACCCCGCCCGTGAGGTGGCCCGCCCGTGGCTGTACCCGCCACCGGGAAAGTCCAGGGTACTAAGTGCCCCCCTTCCGTACTTGGCGGCGCATCCTCCGGCCCGCTGACTTCGTCTGGCCGCTGCTCTTTGCCGCCATGCACTTCGCGAGCCCCGTACGTCATCTCGCCGAGATCGAGCTGCTGGTCGCTCTCTGTTTCTTTCAAATTCTCAGCCCGCGCATCGCCTTTTTCCAGACGACGAACGGCAACTACCTGGCTATTTTTATCAAGTTACTGCTCGGCTATCTGCTCATCGGCGTGACGAACGCCATCGAATCGAGTTACTACCCGATTTTGTTATTACCCGTCGTTTCGGCCGCCACCACGCTCGGCTTACTCGGGACCATTCTTTGGACGCTCACCGCGATCATGAGTTATCTTTCGTACTTACTCCTGCTCGACTGGAATCGCTGGTTCTTGAACGATCCGGCGATCCACGAACTCAGCCTGCGCGTCTTATTTCTTTGCCTCGTTGGTTACCTCACGTATGAGTTGGGGAAACGCAACCGTCAGGAAACCCTCAACTACCAGGCCGTCGCCGAACAACTCGCCGCCGCTAACTCTAACCTGCAAAAAGCCGAAGAAGCCATGCGCCGCACCGAGCGCCTTGCCGCGCTGGGCCAACTCACGGCGGGCCTCGCGCACGAGCTGCGCAATCCCATCGGCACCATCAAAAATTCGGCCGAGTTACTCTCGAAACGGCTGCCCCAGGAAGACGACATCGCCCAGGAGCTATCCGGCTTCATCCAAAGCGAAGTAGATCGCACAAACTCGTTGATCACCCGCTTTCTGCAATTCGCCCGCCCCTTCCAATTGCAACGCTCGCGGCAGGACATCGCCCAAGTGCTCGACCGCGCCATTCTCCACGTCGAGCGCCAATTTCCCACCTTCCCCATCACCTTCGTCAAAAACTACGCGCCCGATGTCCCTGCCGCCGATATCGACCAGGAACTGATCGAGCAAGTCTTCATCAACTTACTCACCAACGCCGCGCAAGCCTCACCCCCCGGCAGCGTGGTTACCGTCAAGACCCGCGCCGGCGACCAGTTACTCGAAGTCGCCATCATCGACCGCGGCACCGGCATCGACCCGGCCATTCAAAGCTCCATCTTCAACCCCTTCTTCACCACGAAAAAAGAAGGCGTCGGCCTGGGCCTCGCCATCGTCGCCAAGATCATCGACGAACACGCCGGCCGTATCGTCCTCGAAAGCGAACCTGGCCAAGGCAGCGTGTTCCGGGTCCTGTTGCCGATCGGCTAGCCCAGAGTTCGCTTCTCAGAAACCCATTCGCCCACGGCAATTGGGAGGTTGCGATGGCATACGGAAGGATATTTTTCAAGCGGTCTGAGCGCTACCCGATCGCCTTCGCAATCCCAAACGCCGCCGCCGCCGCGATGCCGCCGATGAGAGTCGTGCGAAACGCGCTCTGAAAGGGATGCGTGCCCGTAAAAGTGCCCTTCACGTAGCCGAAACCAAACAAAGCAATCAGCGTGGCGACTACCGAATAGCGCAGCGCCGTTTGCGCTGAGCCGGACAGGATGTAGGGCGTTAGCGGCACCATGCCGCCCGCAATGTAGGAGAAGGCAATCGTCGCCGCGCTCTTCAAAGCCCGCGTGGGGTCGGGTGCTTCGAGGCCCAGCTCAAAACGCATCATCCAGTCCACCCAGACCTTAGGATGGGCCTTGAAATGGGCAATAATCGGGTCTGCCTGCGCGGGCTGGAGGCCATAAGTCTCGAGGATCTCGCGCACCTCCAGTTCCTCGTCGGCGGTGCGCTCGATCACCTCCCGCTCTTCGCGATGCAACTCGCTCACGTAATGTTCGGCATCGTTCCGCGCGGCCAGATAGCCACCGAGCCCCATGGCAATGGCACCGGCGGCAATTTCCGCCAATCCGGCGACGACAACAATGCGCGTCCCGTCCACGGCACCGCTCAGCCCGGCGGCTAATGCGAACGGCACCGTCAGGCCATCGGCCATGCCAATGACAATATCCCGGACCATGGCGGAAGAAGTAAAGTGAGATTCAATGTGAGGAGTGGATGGCATGCTGGCGCTATATCCTCAGAATACCGGTAAACGGTGCCGGCCTCATACGAGAATAGAGTCATGACGAGCGTCAGACTCGACAAATGGCTCTGGGCCGCCCGATTCTTCAAGACCCGCGCGCTGGCCGCCAAGGTCTGCGACATGGGCCGGATTTCGTCCAATGGGCAATCCGCCAAAGCCTCCCGCGACGTTCGCATCGGCGACCTGCTGCAAGTGAAGACCGATCGCGATGACTTACAAATCGAAGTGCTGGTCCTCAGCGATATTCGCGGCCCGGCCGCTGTCGCACAAACCCTCTATCGCGAAACCGAGTCCAGCCGCCTGCTGCGGTTGAAGTTGGCGGAACAGCAGAAGGCTTTGCCGCAATTCGAAGTGCTCCGCGAAGGTAAACTTTCAAAGAGAGATCGCCGCGAGCTGGATCGGTTCCGGGGCCGGGGGTAAGAAATACGCCGGGCCGCGTAACCTCCAACTCCTAGCGTCCCTTCAATAACTCTCGCGCAATCACCAGCCGCTGGATCTCGCTGGTCCCCTCGCCGATCGTCATCAGCTTCACATCGCGATAGAATTTCTCCACGGGATAATCCTTAATGAAGCCATAGCCCCCGTGAATCTGCACCGCCTCGCTCGCTACGCGGCAAGCCACCTCCGACGCATACAGCTTCGCCATCGCCGATTGCTTCGTCACCGGACGGCCCGCATCCTTCAGCGCCGCCGCTCGATAAACTAACAACCTTGCCGCCTCAATCTCCGTGGCCATGTCGGCCAACTTATGGCTGATCGCTTGAAATTCGACAATCGCCTTGCCAAACTGCCGCCGCTGCTGGGCGTAGGCGAAGGCCGCGTCAAAGGCCCCTTGGGCAATGCCCAGCGAAAGCGCGGCAATCGAAATCCGGCCGCCATCCAGGATCCGCAAACTATCGACAAAGCCCGCGCCGAGTGCGCCCAGCAACTGCGTCTCCGGCACGTGAACTTGATCGAACACCACCTCGCCCGTCGCGCTGGCGCGCATCCCGAGCTTGTTCTCTTTCTTGCCCGCACGAAAACTGCCGCGATCCAGCACAAAGGCCGAAATGCCACGCTGCTTGGCCGCCGGGTCGGTCACCGCCATCGCCACGCAGACATCGGCATAGTGGGCATTGGTCGTAAAGGTCTTGGCGCCATTCAGCACCCAACCATCCGCCTGCCGGACAGCCGTGGAACGCGTACCCCCCGCATCGGAACCGGCTTCGGGTTCGGTGAGTGACCAGCACCCGATCCATTCGCCGGTCGACAACTTCGGCAGGTAATGTTCCCGTTGCGCCTGGTTTCCGGCCACAAAGATGTGGTTTGAGCACAGCGACGTGTGGGCTGCGACAATCAGGCCGACCGAAGGGTCCACCCGGCCCAGCTCTTCGACGATGATGGCGTACTCGACGTAGCCCAACTCCGCGCCGCCCAAATCTTCAGGGAAAATCGCGCCCAAATAGCCCAATTGCCCCAGTTGCTTCACCACCGCCAAAGGGAAGATCTGGTCTTCATCCCAAGCCAAAACGTGGGGCTTAATCTCGCTCTCGGCAAAGTCACGAACGGCCTTGCGGAGCTGCACCTGGTCAGGCCCCTCAAACGAACCCTCGCCTCGATTCCCCATAGCCCCTACCCGGCGATCTCTTCCTTCGCCGCATCCCAAAACATAGGCCGCCCCTGCCGGTAGCTCTCCACCGCCATCCGGCAAGCAATCGAAGTCCGAAAGCCAATCTCAAAGGGGCAATTCGGCGCCGCGCCGCTGCGGATGCAATCGAAGAAATTCCGCATATGCGCTTGCGGCAAAGTCTTCGAATCGCCCGCAATCTCCACGCCATTGCTCTGATTCACCTTCTGCGGCGTGTAGCGCAGTTGTTGCGACTTATGAATCGTCCCATCCGTTCCGAGTACATATTCGCCGACGCCGAGCTTGTCGTTGCCGAAGCCGCTGCTCCAATTCACCATCACGTCTTCCGGATGCTCCATCGCTACCGACATCGTGTCGGGCACTTCGCGGCCATCTTTCCAAAGATACAGGCCGCCGGTCATGGTCACCTTCGTAGGAATAGACAGGTTCAGCGGCTTGTACCAGAAGGCGATCTGATGGCACATATTTTCATAGACGTTGCCGCCCGAATAATCCCAGAAGAAGCGCCAGTTGATGAAGCGCTGCGCGTCGAACTCACGCACTCGTCCTTCCGCGATGGCCGCTTCGCCCAGAAAGCTCTTCCACATCACGTTTTCCGCCGTCACGTCCGGCGGAACCGGCCGTGTCCATTGCGGCTTACCGTGCGGCGAATTCCGGTACATGTGCATCACAATCGACGTGATCTTGCCCATCGGCAATCGCCGTAGTTGCGAAACGGCGTCGTCCATCAAGCCCGACGACATTGCCTGATGCCCAATCTGTACCGTTCGCTTGCCGGCCCGTTGATAGGCGTCGCGCATGCGCTTGGCGTGCGACACCTCGAAGGCCATCGTCTTTTCCTGATAAACATGCTTGCCCGCTTCCAGCGCTGCCACAAAGTGCTCGGCATGCAGATGCTGCGGGGTGGCGATGATCACTGCGTCGAGGCCCTTGTCTTCGAGCAGATAGCGGTGGTCGAGATAAGTTTTGATGTCGCTCTTGAGCACCTTGGCTTGTTCCAGCCGTCGCGTATAGACATCGGAGGCCGCCACGAATTCGACATTTGGAATCGAGAGCGCCTCACGCACCAACTGCTGCCCGCGGTCACCGGCCCCGATAATGCCCACTCGCAAACGGTCATTGGCCCCCAGCACCTGGGTGCCCGCCAAAGCGGTAGCTGCGGTAGCCGCCGTCCCCAAAAAATTACGCCGGGAGTCTTGAGGCATCATCTCCAAGTCTATCGCCTTCGCTCGCTGGCTGCCGGTACTCAATCCGAAAGCGCCTCCGGGGCGGCTCTTTCCGGTCGTGGAAGTCTTCAAAACTCGCTTCACGCAAACCGGCGGCAGCCAAGCCGGCCAGTTCGCCGCGCGTCAGCGGCCAGGGGATCACCTCATCTACTTCCGGCACGTCGCAACCGCGGCAAATCACCAACAGCCGGTCCTTCACTAAGGCCGCAATCGCCGCCACGGCGCGAACCCGTAAGGAGCGGGGCAGGGCCTGCAACGTATACGACTCCAGCACAAAATCGAATGCCGGTAGCGCGGGCGCGAAAAGGTCGGCTACCACGTAATTTGCGGGGGACTGCGGAAAGCGCTCCCGGCACCAGGCCACGGCGGTGGGTGAAATGTCGAAAGCCGTAACGGCAAAGCCCAGGGTGGCGAGGTATTCGGCATCGTCACCCAGGCCGCAACCGATCACCAAGGCCGTCTTTCCCACGCCATTCAACGCCACCCGCGAAGCCCAATCAATCAAGTGCGGATTGATGCCCTTTTCCGCCCACGGGATCGCCGCGCGGTCTCCATTCGCCTGCGCGTAGGCGGGTTCAAACCACCCGGTCGGGTCCCCCTGCCGCCAGTACTGCTGCTGCAGCGGTGCAAAGTCAATTTTGGCCATGGCCCCAGCGTAGCAGTTGCGCCATTTGACGCTCTTCTTCCCACTCCGCTAGACTCATCATAGTACCGCCCTCCGTTCCTGCCTCGTCTCGATGAAGGCAGAAACGGTTCGGGCCCTGTCCCAGGGCCCCTGCAACATAACCGAGAGGAAACGATAATCAGTGGCTGCTGATGGCTTGAGACATATTTTTACCTCCGAATCTGTGACCGAAGGACATCCCGATAAGATGGCCGACCAGATCTCGGACGCGATTCTGGACGCTTGCTTGAAAGACGATCCCCTATCGCGCGTGGCGTGCGAGACCTTCGTTTCCACTGGCCTGTGCATTGTCGGTGGTGAGATCACCACCAAATCCGTCTTCAACGCGCCGAACATCGCCCGGGAAGTGATCGCCGATATCGGGTTCACCAGTTCCGACATGGGCTATGACGCGAAGACCGTGGGCATCTTGAACGCGATTCAAACCCAATCACCCGACATCGCCATGGGCGTCGACACCGGCGGCGCGGGCGACCAGGGTTTGATGTTTGGCTATGCTTGCGACGAAACCGACGAACTGATGCCGCTGCCTATTCAGATGGCCCACCAGTTGGCTCGCCGCTTGAGCGAAGCCCGTCGCGGGGGAGAGCTAAAGTATCTTCGTCCGGACGGCAAAACCCAAGTCTCGGTGGAGTATGAGGATGGCGTGCCGGTGCGCATTGACGCCATCGTCGTCTCCACCCAACATTCCGATACCGTCACGACCGAAAAGCTCCGCAAGGAAGTTCGTTCCAAAGTGATCGACGCCGTAGTGCCGAAGGGCATGGTGGACAAGAACACCGCCTATCACATTAACCCCACCGGCCGCTTCGTCATCGGCGGACCGCACGGCGATACCGGCCTCACCGGCCGCAAAATTATCGTCGACACCTACGGCGGCACGGGCCGTCATGGCGGCGGCGCTTTCTCCGGCAAGGATCCGACCAAGGTTGACCGTTCAGCTTGCTATGCCGCCCGCTACATCGCGAAGAATATTGTCGCCGCAAAGCTGGCCCGCAAAGTGGAAGTGCAATTGGCCTACGCCATTGGCGTGGCCGAACCGGTGTCAGTTTTGGTGGACACCTTTGGCACCAGCACCGTCTCCGCGGCGACCCTCACCCGGATCGTGCGGGAGAATTTTATTCTCACGCCCAAGGGCATCATCGACATGTTAAAGTTGCGCCGTCCCATCTACCGCAAGACGGCCGCCTTCGGCCACTTCGGCCGTTCGGGCGATGGCTTCAGCTGGGAAAAGACCGACAAAGCGGCCGCTCTTAAAAAGGCTGCCGCGGCCAGCTAAGTTACGTTTCGATAAAGAGACGGCGGCGTGCCTTTCGGGGCGGCCGCCGTTTTTTTTGGCTAAGTGCCGCGCGTGATATCCGCGCCCGCCCCTTTTAACTTCTCCTCGATCCGTTCGTAGCCGCGGTCAATATGATAGACCCGGTCAATGATGGTCTCGCCCTTGGCCACCAATGCCGCCAGCACCAGCGAGGCGCTCGCGCGCAGATCGGTCGCCATCACCTGCGCGCCACTCAACACGGTGGGTCCGGCGACGATGGCCTGCCGTCCTTCAATGCGAATGTTGGCACCCATGCGGGTCAGTTCCGGCGCGTGCATGAAGCGGTTCTCGAAGATATTCTCTTTCACGAAGCTAATGCCCGTAGCCTGCGTCATCAAGGCCATGAACTGCGCTTGTAAGTCGGTGGCGAAGCCGGGGTGCTCTTCCGTTGTGATGTCGGTGGAGCGCAACGCGCCGCCGTCGCGCACCAGCAGGGTATCGGCGTTCTCCTCTTCCACCGTCACGCCCGCCTGGCGAAGCTTGGCAATCAGCGCGCCAAGATGCGCGGGCTGACATCCGGCAATGCGGACTTCGCCGCCCGTAATCGCCGCCGCGATCATAAACGTACCGGCTTCGATGCGGTCCGGGATAATCCGGTGGCTCGCCCCATGCAGCCGCGTCACGCCCTGGATGCGAATGGTGGACGTGCCCGCTCCCGTAATCTTCGCGCCCATCTTCATCAGCAAATTCGCGACGTCTTCCACCTCGGGCTCCCGGGCCGCATTCTCGATGATGGTCTCGCCATGGGCCAGCGTCGCGGCCATCATCAGGTCCTCGGTGCCGGTGACGGTGATCTTATCGAAGGTCACCAATTTTCCGCGCAAGCCTTTGGGCGCGCGCGCCTCGATATAGCCGTGGTCCTGATGGGTGGTGGCACCCAGCGATTCGAGCGCGGTGACATGCAGGTTGATCGGCCGCGCGCCGATCGCGCAACCGCCGGGCATCGACACCCGCGCCACTCCGGCCCGAGCCACCAAAGGGCCCAGCACCAGGCTCGAAGCCCGCATCGTTTTCACGACATCGTAAGGCGCTTCCGGCCGTTCCAGCCGTTGCGCGACCACCGTGACGTGGTTGCCCTCCCGCTTCACCGTCGCGCCGGTGTGCGCGAGCAACCGCTCCATCGTGTTGATGTCGCGGACGTTCGGAATGCCTTCCAAAGTCACCGGATCCGCCGTCAGCAGACAGGCGGCCAGCGCGGGCAGTGCGGCATTCTTTGAGCCGCTGGTGTGGATGGTGCCGGAGAGGCGTTGCCCCCCCCGGATGATGAATCGGTCCATTATTTCTCTCCCGCCAGGCGGATCGCCTCGCGGACATTGCCGTGGGCTTGGTTGAGTAACTCCGCCGCCTGACTTTGGTCGAGATTCGCGGCCTCCGCGATGATCCGTTGTGCCCGGTCCACCAGCTTCTCGTTGCTCGGCTTCACATTCACCATCAGGTTCGAATAGACGTGGCCCAGCCTCACCATGGTCATGGTGCTCAGCATGTTCAGCACCAGCTTGGTGACGGTGCCGGCCTTGAGCCGCGTCGAGCCCGTGATCACTTCGGGGCCCGGTTTGGGTTCGATGGGGAGATCGACGGCTTGCGACAATTGCGAATTTTCCGTACAGCTGATCCCGACCGTCAGGGCTCCCAGCGCGCGGGCCTGCGCGATCGCCCCCAGTACATAAGGCGTGCGGCCGCTGGCGGCAATCCCCACCAGGACATCCTGGGCGTTGAAGCCGCGCGCGGCCAGGTCGCGCACGCCGGCGGCGGGGTCGTCTTCGGTGGATTCAGTAGCTTGGTAGAGCGCGTTGTATCCGCCGGCGATGATCCCTTGCACCAGTTCGTAGGAAACGCTAAACGTGGGCGGGCACTCGCTGGCATCCAGCACCCCCAGCCGTCCGCTGGTGCCGGCCCCGATGTAGATCAAACGGCCCCCGTCGCGCAATCGCCCGGCGATCGCCTCCACTGCGGCGGCAATGCGAGGTAACTCCGGCGCGACACTCTCGACCGCCAAGCGGTCTTCTTCATGGATCAGGCGCAGCGCTTCCAGCGTCGGCAGGTGGTCAATCGAGAGCGTCCGGGGATTGCGCTGCTCCGTCAGCAGCTGGGCGAGGTGAGACACTCACGCATTGTAGCGTTTCGGTCAGCCGATGCTCAATTCGCCCCGTCCGGCTCCAAGCCACCGCCGATAGCGCCAAGCTGGCCAAGCCCAACGTGCCTGGCTCAGGCGTAGCGGCGAGTGCCGTCGACTGGATAAACAATTCGTCACCTATATGACGGAGGAACACAAATGCCCCGTCGACTTCGCTTCGCCCCGTCTGGTTACTGGCCCCGCCTCACCCAGCGCGGCAACAACAAACAGCCCCTCTTTTCCACCGACACCGATCAGCAACAACTTCCTGGATCTGGTCGAGCAACACTCCAAGGAGCGCGACGTCCGGGTCGCCGCTCACGCCTTGGCTTGATGTCCAATCATTTCCACTTGGTCGCGGTCGGCGATGGTCAGGATGCGATCTCGCACTTCATGACGCCACTTACCGCAACGCCACCCAACGCACCACCGGCCGCGTCTGGCAAAACCGCTTCTATTCGTGCGTCCTCAATGACTCCCACTGGGACTCCCACTGGGAAACCGCTCTCCGTTACGTCGAACTAAACCCCGTCCGCGCTCGCCTGGCTAAGACCGCTGAGGGCCACCGCTGGTCCAGCGCCCGAGCCCACCTCGGCCTCGAAAATCCGCCCGAATGGCTCGACGCGGACCCATTCCTGCGCCGTTGGCCCACGCCCGCCAGTTGGCGCGACAGCTTGACCACTTTCACGCGGCGCGAAGTCGCAGCCGTCCGGCGCGCCACCCGCCACGCCTCGGCCCGACGAATTCCTCCAGAACCAAATCCGTCTTCGCGCCCTGCCCATCGGCCGGCTGAAGAGCTCCACCAGTTCTTGCGACATCATCACGATGCCGCCGGAGAGGGCGAAGGCGTTCGGCTCTTCGTTACGGCGCGGGCGCAGCAGATAGATCTGCCTCAGCGCCACGCCCGCCTTTTGGGCCAGGCCGAAAATGCGGTCACGCCATTTCGCCGGTGGTGAGGGCCACCACCTCGGTCTGCTGATGTTTCGCACTCAGCGAAGAGAGCAACTTTTGCCCGCCATAAGCGCCCAGTAAGCACACACCCACCCCCGCCCATGAAATTGCTGGACGGGGCTGCGATCACCAAGCCGAACGGAATGGCGGTGGCGAGGTTTCCGCAGCCGTCCTTAAAATGCGGCGAGGTCGAGGCTCGCCGGGGGAAACTTGCCAATAAGTGGTTTGATATTATAGTGTTAGGAAGAAGTAGGGGAATGTCGGGGGTGCCCCTATTTTCCCAACCCCAGCATCCCGGACTAACTTCGTCCCCGACCCCGGTAGGACCGGCCTTATAGTTGTCCCAAAGGGAAAAGATCAGTAGTAGGGATATTCACAGTAGTCGTCGGGACGAACTGTGGATAACTCACAGAGCTGAAT
>JANLPT010000290.1:0-28847 GCA_031367405.1 Bryobacteraceae bacterium | reverse complement strand
CGCGCTAAATTGAAACGCAAGACCGCATTTTCAGGCGTGCGGGCCACCACCGACTGCAGGTCATTCACGGCCGACTGCACCTCTTCACGCGTGCCCGCCTGAAGCTTCAGGGACGCTCTCATCGCGAGCGCTTCATTATCCCCGGCATCTTCTTTCAGGATGGATTCCACTAACTGGGTGGCTTCCGTCTTCTTCCCCTGCATGACCATGGTTTCCACGATCTTCTTCTGGTAAGCGTGCTTTTCCTTGGGCTGATCCTTGGCCCCCAGTTCGTACTGGCGGAGGGCGCTCTCCAGGTCTTTAGTGCGGAAGTAGAATTCGCCGGCCAACAGGTGCCGGTTGGGGAAGGATTTCGGATCGTTGATGATCTGGGTGAGCGTATTCTGCATTTCGTCGCGGCGATTCACGACGAAGTAGTGCGCGGCTAATTGCAGGTAATGCTGCACCGCTTTGGGTTCATTGGCGATCTGCAACTTCAGCAGCGCTTCGGCTTCGTCCATGCGCTTCTGCTGGCTCAAGCGGGTGTAGAGCACATTGTAGATGGGGTTATAGCTCTTGTTTTTGGCGATCAGTTCGCGGGCGAGTTTTTCGGCTTCATCCCAGCGATCGTTGGCCCCGAGCGTCTGGACCAGTACCAGCACCAAATCCGCTTGATTGGGTTTTACCTTATTGGCCCTTTCGAAAAAGTCGAGCGCGCCCTTGGCGTCCTGCTTCGTCAGCGCGATGTAGCCGTTGAGACGCAGCCCATCGTAGGAATTAGGGTCGTTGGTGGTGAGTTTCTTGGCGAGATCCTCGATTTCCTTGATGAACTCTTTGGGTTTGCGGGGGTCGACGGCGTAAAAAGTGAGGTAAATTTCGGCCAGACGGGCCGGCGCATCGAGATTTTTTGGGTCGAGTTCGACGGCGCGTTGCAAGGCGCGCATGGCATCCACCGGACGGCCGAGCTTCAGCTCAGACAAGCCCAAGCGGTAGTAAGCCTCCCCGAAGCGCATATCCTTCTGGAGCGCGCGGCGGTACATGATGGAGGCCTCTTTGTACTTTTCGTTGCCAAAGTACTTGTTCCCGCTATCGAGGTACTTCTTTCGCAGGTACCCGGCGTCATTGGAACAGGCCGTGATCAAGGCCAGGATCAAACCAACCGCTGCTATCTTACAAGCGCGCTTCGCGATATTCATGCAATTCTCCGAATACATCTTCCCGCCATTATAGCGTTGTTGCCGGGCCCGATTCAGCGCGAGCCCCGGATCGTCCCAGGCGGACCGGTACTATCACGGTTAAAAGCGCCCGTGAACCCGCTATTGACGGTTTTTGGTGGTGGGGCAGACGCAACAATCCGAACAGCGGCGGCAGTGCTCGCATTGATGCAAAGCGCAGCAATCCTTGGCACAGTATACGCAGATTCCGCCCGAGGGCTCCGCGCAAATCGAGCATTGGAAGCGCAGCTCCGACGAGTGGCCGCCGGGCTTTTCTGAATCTTCGGGACGGGGGGGAGCCGAGGTCATGCGTTTATCTCACTATTCAAGATGGGCACCATTTCAGTTCTTCGCATTGGCGGGGACCTTTGGTTTAGGAGCGGGCGTGACCCGGGGCGCGAGGCTCCGGCAGCGCTGTGCCTCTTTTTCGAGAATGTCCCGTTCCTGTTCGCGCATCGCGACAAGCTCCTTCACATATTCTCGCAGACGTTCGCGGGAGGCGGCGGTTTCGTTCGTCAGGCTGGCGAGCAGGTCGGCCACGGCGGGATTCTGATAGCGGCGGATGCCATCGGTGAAGGAGAGCACTTGGCCTTCGAGCGCCTGCAGGCGGAAGTAAACGTCGAGCGCCAGCGTCATCCGCTCGGGCTGCCGGGCCAGTGAGGCAACCACCTGGGAAATGTACTGGATCTGTTTCAAAATCGACGCTTGCTGGGCCACATAAGCCTCGGGCGAACTTGCCCATTGGGCGGGCTCAATTTTCTTGACGAGCGGGCCTAGCCGTTCCGTCTGGCTGACTAGATCGGCGAGCTGCTGGCGAACCTCCCACTCCGGGGGCAGGCTCTGTGCCCGTGCGAGTCCGGCGATCGCTGCGAAAGCCAGCCACCGGCCCCCGAAGCTAGTCAATCGATGAGATATCACGACCATCAGTTTCTCACGGCGAAAGAATCGCCGGGGCCAAGTGATAGCATCAAAGCAGACAATTCACATGCACGACGTCATTATTCTTGGATCCGGATGCGCGGGAAATACGGCCGCTATCTACGCGGGGCGCGCGAACTTGAAACCGTTGGTGGTGATGGGGCATGAGCCCGGCGGCCAGCTTTCGATCACCACCGAAGTGGAAAACTTTCCTGGTTTTCCGGTGGGCGAGATGGGTCCGGTGCTGGTGGAGAACATGAAGAAGCAGGCGGAGCGGTTCGGTGCCGGGTTCCGCTATGGCACGGTGATCGAAGCGGATCTGTCGAAGCGCCCGTTCCGGCTGAGCGTCGACGGTGAATGGCTGGAATCGCGCACCCTGATTGTGGCCACCGGCGCGTCGGCCCGCTGGCTGGGCCTCGAAAGCGAGCACAAGCTGATCGGCCATGGCGTCAGCTCCTGCGCCACCTGCGATGGATTCTTTTATCGTGACAAAGAGATCATGGTAGTCGGCGGTGGAGACTCCGCTATGGAAGAGGCGAACTTCCTCACGCGCTTCGGCCGCCAGGTGACGTTGGTCCATCGCCGCGACAGCTTCCGCGCGTCGAAGATTATGATTGAACGGGTGCAGGCTAACCCGAAGATCAAGATCCTGCTGAACACCGTCGTCGACGAAGTGGAAGACGTCAGCGCGAATAGCGTCACCGGCGTAAAGCTTCGCAATTTAGTGACGGGCGAGACCTGGCACCAGCCGGTGGACGGCTTCTTCGTGGCCATTGGGCATATTCCGAACACGAAGCCGTTTGTGGGGCAACTGGATCTGGATGAAGACGGCTATATCATCTCGCAGGGCGGCGCGCGTACCAATATCCGCGGCGTATTTCATGCGGGTGACGTACAGGACCGGATTTACCGGCAGGCGATCACCGCGTCCGGTGCCGGTTGCATGGCGGCGATTGAGGCGGAGCGCTTCTTAGAAGCGGAGGGGCATTAACGCGTGGCTTTCGAGCCTCATTTTGTGTTAGCGCCGGTCGCTCCACCGCTCACTCTCCATGAGGCATACTCGTAAGCCATTTGATTTCAAGGAACGCGGGCCGGGGCCCCCTCATAAGCGCTAACTTCATTTTAGCCACGCACGTAATAAGTGGCTCTTGGCGGAGGGAGCGAGCCAAACGAACTCTTCACCCGGTCGCCGTGCTAGTACTGCGACCGCATAGAAAGTATCTTCCTCCAGCATCCCCTCCCTGACGGTCGGGGGGCTTCGTCAGATGTCGGCATTCATTAGGTTCATACGAACCCCGACCGTGCGGGAGGTGGGATCCTGCGGCAAGCTGCAAAAGTTACAAACCAAGCGGTCAGAGCATTAGCGCCTTGACCGCGTGAATTCTACCGTTAGACTTACCCGCCCACGGCGTCAGATGTGGGCACAGTCTCTTGCCAGAATAGGGCAGATGAGGTGCAGCCAATTGACGAGCGGGGTGGTGCTGGCGGATGACGCCACCGGGGCGCTGGAGTGCGCCTCGGTGCTCGCTGGTTTGGGGCTCGCCGTGGCACTTACGCTCGAGGCAGATCCGCAAGAGAGTCGCGCGATTCTGGTGGCCGATACGGAGTCTCGGCACTTACTCGCCACCGAAGCCCGCCGTCGAATCGCGAACTGGGCCGAATGCAGCGCGAGCGCCATTTTCAAAAAGACTGACTCCACCTTACGCGGCAACATCGGGCCGGAACTGTTGGCGTTGCTGCCGCGCGGCCCGCTGGTGTATGTGCCGGCCTATCCGGCGTTGGGGCGCACGGTGCAGGACGGCCGCCTGCTGGTCCATGGGGTTCCGGTTGAACAGACCGAGTTCGCGTGCGATCCGCGCCATCCTGTACGGAGTTCAGTGATTGCGGATCTCTTTCCTCCGCAGTTTGTGGTGTCGATTCGCGATGCATCGGAATTAAAGCGCTTCCTCGAACGCCACGAGAAGAAGATCGCCATTTGTGACGCCAGTCGTGAAGAAGACCTGGATCGCCTAACCGAGGCGTTATGCGCGCAGAAGGTGACCGTGGCGGGGCCGGGCGGATTCGTGAAGGCATGGGCGTCTCTGGGCGACTACCCGCTTCAACCTTCCGCCCCCCACCCGGTCGTGCGCGACTGGCTCGTCGTCTGCGGCAGCCGGCATCCACAATCGCGCCGGCAGGCGCAATTGGCCGAGCGCGGGGGACTGGCCGTATTGGTAAGCACCCCAGAGGGGCGGTCGCCCGAGGCCGTCCCCGAGGCCGTGGCCACCGAGTTGGCGCAGCGCGCGGTAAAGTGGATCGCCCTCCATCGGCCTCAAGGCGTGCTCATCATGGGTGGTGACACGGCTTGGGCCTTGTGGCGTGCGCTGGGAATTAGTCAGTTAACGCCGCTGCGGGAAGTAATGCCTGGGGTAGCCGCGTGCCTTTCCGGCGACCTTTTATTTGTGACCAAGGCTGGCGGTTTTGGAGAAGATGACTTAGTCACCCGAGTGAGAGAAAGATTTGTATGATGCCGAGATTGATGGGTATTACGATGGGCGACTCGAGTGGCGTGGGCCCCGAGATCTTATTGAAGGCCGCCCGGGAGAATCGCATACCTGTACCCTTTGTGGCCTATGGCGACTTGGTCCCCTTGCAGAAACTGAACCAGGATTTGGGGCTTGGTCTGGAACTCGCCGCCATCTCAAGCCCGGCGGATTATCGCGAGGGAAGAGTCAATATCATCGACCTGGGGCTATTGCAGCTAAAAGATCTAACTCCCGGCCAAATCAATGCCGCTTCCGGCCACGCGGCGCGCGAGTATGTGGTCCGCGCCACCCACGCGGCTTTGGCCAAAGAGATCGCGGCGATCGTCACGTTGCCGATGAACAAAGAGGCCACGCAACTGAGTGACCCTCGATTCACCGGCCATACGGAGCTGATCGGCGAGTTGTGCGGCAGCGACGACGTCACCATCATGCTCGCCTCCCCTGACTTGATAGCCACCCATGTCAGCACGCATTGTTCGTTATCACAAGCCATTGAGCGCTGCAAGCAACCCCGCATCCGGCGCATCATCGAACTGACGTGGCACGCCGTGCGGCGGCTGAAGCCTGGCGCGCGCGTGGCGGTGGCGGGCTTGAATCCGCACGCTGGCGAGAACGGTCTGTTCGGCTCCGAAGAGATCACCGAAATTCGACCAGCGGTGGAGTGGGCGCGAGCGCAGGGTTGGGATGTAGAGGGTCCGCTGCCGCCGGATACGTTGTTCTATCTGGCGGTGCGCCGGAAGAAGTATGACGCCGTGGTTTGTATGTACCACGATCAAGGCCACATCCCGTCGAAGTTACTCGACTTCGAAGGCGGCGTGAACATCGCATTGGGCCTGCCGATCGTGCGCACATCGGTGGACCACGGCACAGCTTTCGATATCGCCTGGCAAGGCATTGCCTCCACGCGAAGCCTTGAGGCGGCTCTCGACATGGCAGTGCGCCTCACAGCTGAGCCGCTAGAAAATTCGGCGTAAGTCAGCGAAAGTCTCGAGCACAATCAACCGCGCGGAACCGCTTAGCTCCTGATGCTCTAAACTCCAAGTTCGTTCATGCGGAATAAACACCGCGCCTAATCCGCATTCGAGCGCCGGGTTAATGTCTGACTTAGGTGAGTTACCGATCATCCACGCCTTCGCCGGATCCATTCGGCGTTCGGCAACCAGTTGCGCGTAGGCCGGCGCATTTTTCTCCCGCACAATCGCCGCGTGCGAGAAGAAGTGGGCGATGCCAGAACGTTCCACCTTCAGGCGTTGCTCCTCCCGATCCCCTTTGGTGAATAAGGTGAGCTCATGCCGTTCCGCTAACTCAGCCAGCGTCTCCGCGACGCCCGGCAGTAACTCCAGCGGCGCGTCTAAAATACGTTGGCCCAGCGAAAGTACGTGGACGATGTCGCTCTCCTTCACTTCGCGCTCCACTAAGTGGTGGTAGCACTGGGTAAGGTTACGCGCGAAGTTGGCGGCACCGTAGCCGTTCACCCGGATATTGGCGATCTCCATCTCATCGAAAATCGCCCGTATCTGCGGGGCCGGCAAATGTGAATGATTTAAAAAGTCGAGGAAGCGTTCGAATGCCTCTTCGAAATAGACATTATTCTCCCAAAGCGTATCGTCCGCGTCGATGATCAGATGACTACGAGCTGGGTGGATAGTGCCGCCCATGTCCATTCGTATGCGCCACTTTCTTCACTTGTTCGACGGCTAACTGGCGCTGGGCATAGCCGGGGAAAAAGTCTCCTAACTTACGCAGGCGCACCGGCTCGGAGCGCGTGGCGAGTAACTGCTGCTTGAACTCAAGATCGGGAATGCCTTGCGCCAATTGGAAGCTGAGTTGCGGATGGGAAAAATCCACCGGGAAGGGCCATTCATCATCGCTCGCAGGAAAAGCTTGCCGGAAGTGAGCGATCGTCCGTTCGCGCAAGTCTAAGGGAGCGCCGGTTTCGGCGTCGGTGAAAAAGTTTACTTCGCCTTGCAAGAAGTTTCGCTCCTGATTGAGGGCGACGATCTCGAAGCGGCTTTCCCCGATGGTGAGAATGTCCATTTGGCCGTCCGGAGCTTCCTCCATCACCCGCTCGATGCGTGCCGTGCAGCCGAGATTCACCACGCCGCCATCGATCGCCAGGACGACGCCAAAAGCGCTTTCGTCTCGAATGGCCGCACCGATCATCTCCTTATAGCGTTCCTCGAAGATGTGCAATGGAAGCGGGGTGCCGGGCAGCAGCACGAGATTCAACGGAAATAGTGGGATCAGCACTCCTTGGATCGTAACATGGCATGTTACTCTCATCAGGTGAAGTGCGCGGGCAAAGTCGTGTTGCTGACGGGGGCTAGCGAAGGCATTGGCTTGGCGTGCGCCAAGGGGCTTTTGGCCCGAGGCGCGATGGTGGCAGGAGTCGCGCGCAACGAAGCCAAATTGCGCGCCGTCGCAGGCTTGCTCGCCATCCCGGGTGACCTCACCGAACCCGGCTTCGCGGCCCTCGCCGTGCAAAAAACCATTGCGCGATTTGGCCGCGTGGATATTCTGATCAACAACGCGGGCGTTGGCCTCTACGCCCCCAGCTGGCAAGCTTCGCTCGACGATACGCGGCAAATGTTTGAGCTCAATCTGATCGCGCCGCTCGCCTTAATCAAAGCCGTAGTGCCGCCCATGCGCGCGCAACGCGATGGCCTCATTGTCAACATTGGGTCAATCGCCGGCAAGATGACCTTGCCTTGGCTCACGCTCTATTCCGCTTCTAAGTACGCCCTCGGTTCATTCACCGGCGGCTTGCGGATTGAACTGGCGGGCACCGGCGTCCGCACCATGTTGGTGTGCCCCAGCTACGTTGATACCGATTTCCAAAGCCATGTTTTGGGTGGCCAGCCGCCGCCGCATATTTTTCGCGTCCGGGGCATGGCCATCGCCCCCGGGCAGTGCGCCGAAGATATCATCAAGGGCATCGAGCGAAACAAACGTACCGTGGTCTCGCCCAAGTTAGGATGGGCTTTGGTTGCCGCCGCCCGGCTGTTTCCCCGCTTGGTTGACGCGCAACTTCGACGAGTGAATGAAAGCCATTCGACATGATCCTCGCACTCAAAAATACGCCTGGCATTTATCTGGTCGGCTTCATGGGCAGTGGAAAGTCCACGGTGGGCCGGCGGCTCGCGGCGGAATTGGGCTGGCCGTTCGAAGACCTGGACGCGGTGATTGAGGCTCGCGAGCAGACCACGATCAGCGCGCTGTTCGCGGCCCATGGCGAAGCAGAGTTTCGCCGCCGCGAATCCGAAGCCTTGAAGCAAGCGATGAAGCTAGTGCCCCGCGGACTTCCGCTCGTGCTGGCCTTGGGCGGCGGGGCGTTCACCCCCGGCGTGAATCGCGCGCGACTGCAGGGCCACGGCATTAGCATTTGGCTCGATTGCCCGCTGCACCGCTGCCGTGAACGGGTCGCCAAGGAGCGGCATCGTCCCCTGGCGCGCGATCCGGAAGCCTTTGCCGCGCTCTTCGCAGCGCGCCAACCCATCTATGCCTTGGCCGACTATCGCATCGAGACCGACACCGGCGACGACGCCGAAACGGTGCGGCAGATTCTCGCCCTCGGCCTGGTTTCCTAGCGCATTGCTATCATGTAGGCGAAATGCCCGAACTGGATATTGACGCCATCAAAGACATCCTGCCGCATCGGTATCCGTTCCTCTTCGTGGACCGGATCCTGGAGATGGAGGAAGACCGCATCGTGGGCCTCAAGAACGTCAGCATCAACGAGCCCTTTTTCATCGGGCACTACCCCAACTATCCGGTGATGCCGGGCGTGTTGATTGTGGAAGCCATGGCGCAAACCGCCGGCGTGCTGGTCCTGAGCCAAGTGCCGGACCGTCACACGAAAGTGGTCCTCATGGTCTCCATTGAAGAAGCCAAGTTCCGGCGGCCGGTGCGCCCCGGCGACGCCCTCCGCATGGAACTCACTTACATCAGGAAAAAAGCGACCATTGCCAAAATGAAGGGGCTCGCCACGGTAAATGGCGTACCCGTGGCCGAAGCAATTGTCATGTGTACCATCGCGGAACGAGGGTAACCTCTACGATTCACCCAACTGCCATTATTGACCCTCGCGCCCGGGTGGACCCGAGCGCCGAACTCGGCCCTTACACGATTGTGGGTGCCGGTGTAGAGATCGGTGCGCGGACCCGCATCATGGCCAACGTGTGCCTCGAAGGGCCCACCATCATCGGCACCGATAACCTCTTCTACCCTTACTCCACGGTCGGTTTGGCTTCGCAAGACAAAAAGTATCAAGGCGAGCGCGCCGAAACCCGCATTGGCGATAGAAATACGATCCGCGAGTTTGTGACGATTCATCGCGGCACTGCCGGTGGCGGCGCTGTTACTTCCATTGGCAATGACAACTTACTCATGGCTTACGCCCACGTGGCTCACGATGTACACATCGGCAGCCATACCGTGATTGCCAACGGTGTCACATTCGCGGGCCATGTGACGGTGGAAGACTGGGCTACGGTGGGCGCTTTTACGGGTGTGCATCAGTACTGCCGCATCGGCCAGCACTCGATGATTGGCGGATATAGCGTGATTTTACAGGACGTGCTGCCTTTCTCAGTAACTTCCGCCGAGCGCGTCACCAAAGCCTACGGCGAGAACAAGGTTGGCCTGGAGCGTCGCGGCTTTACCCCCGAACAGATTAGCGCCCTGCACAAGGCTTTCCGTTGGCTGCGAGATAAGAAATTGAATACCACCCAAGCCGTCGACAAGATGCGCGCCGAACTGGCCGCCGATCCGGCGCTGGATGAGTTACTCGCTTTCATTCGAACGTCGGAACGCGGATTCATTAAATAAATGAAGTACGGGCTCATCGCAGGCAATGGCCGCTTTCCCATTTTGGCACTGGAGGCCGCCCGCGGTTTGGGCCATGAGGTCGTCGCGATTGGTATTGAAGAAGAAGCCTCACCGGAAATTGCCACCCTGGCCGCCAAGACTTACTGGATTTCGTTGGGCGCACTGAGTAAGTTGATCGACATCTGCCATCGCGAAGGGATTCACGAAGTGATTATGGCCGGGCAGGTGAAGCACGCCAAGATCTTTTCGGCCATCCGGCCGGATTGGCGTTTGGCCAAGTTACTCTTTTCCCTCGAAGCCAAGAACACCGAAGCCTTGATCGGTGGAGTGGCGAAGATCCTGGCGGGTGAAGGCATCCGGCTGGGTGACTCCACGCGCCTCTTGAAGCCGCTGCTTGCGGGCGAAGGCGTACTCACGAAACGTAAGCCCACGAGCGACGAAACTAAAGACCTCGACTACGGCCGGCGCATTGCAAACGCATTGGCTCAAGTGGATGTCGGCCAAAGCGTGGCCATCGCCGAGCGGGCCTGTGTCGCGCTCGAAGCCATGGAAGGCACCGACGCCATGCTCACCCGGGCGGCGGAATTGGCCGGCGGCCAGCCGCTTCGCTTAGTGAAGGTGTCGCGACGTCGACGTCACTTACAATTCGATGTTCCCGTCGCCGGCCCCTTGACGATTGACGCCATGCGGCGGAGCGGTGCCACCGCACTGGCCGTCGACGCGGGCCGCACCCTATTGCTCGATCGCCAGGAGATGATCGAAGCCGCGAATCTCGCCGGGATCAGTATCATTGGCTATCCGCCAAGCGAGTAAGTCAATATGCCATCTATTCTGTGCGGCACGGCTTATCACGAGTTACACCAGGAAGGGGCCCGGTTTCTAGCCGCGCATCGCGATGGCGAAGTGCTCGTGGTGGGGGCCTCCCGGGGCACTGCCGAAGACTTTGCCCGAGCCGCTTCTGCTCAGGGCTCCCTGGGCGTCCATACCGTCACGCTCACGCAAGTGGTGACTACTTTAGCCGCGGAAGAGGTCGCAGCGCGCGGGCTGACGCCGATCAGTAAGTTGAGCCAGGAGGCGTTGGCCGCCCGTGTCGTCCACGCTAGCGCCAGCCAATTGGAATACTTTGGGCCCGTTGCCCGGATGCCCGGCTTCGTGCGAGCTCTCTCCTCCACGTTGAGCGAACTACGCCTTGAAGCTGTCGAGCTCACCGCCTTGCGTGCCACCGGCCAACCTGGCCCGGACCTGGCCCAGTTTGCCCAAGCTTATGCCGCGGAACTTACTGCTCGCGGCCTGGTCGATTGGGCCATGTTACTCACTCTGGCCGAAGCCGCCGCCGCCCGCGGTGAGCACCCCTGGCTCACGCTGCCCATGTTATGGCTCGACTTACCCGTCCGCTTCGCGCGTCAACGTAGTTTCCTGCGCGCCCTCGCCTCCCGGGCACCGGCACTGCTGGCCCTTGAAGCCGCGCGCGACGCCGAATCACGCGACGCGCTGGAAGACTTACTCGGAGTCGCCTCCTTACAACTAGCCTCCGCCGTCACGAACACGCTCGGGCGAATGCGACGCGACCTCTTCGCGCCCCAACTGCAACCGGCCCCCACCAGTGACGCTTCGCTCGACTTATTTTCTGCCCCGGGCGAAAGCCTGGAATGTGTGGAGGTCGCGCGCCGGATTCATGCGGCTGCCCGCGCGGGCATTCCCTTCGATGCCATGGCCGTGATCTTGCGCGGCGCTGATCGCTATCAGCCTTTACTGGAAGAAGCTCTGCGCCGGGCCGGAGTTCCGTTCTATGCGAGCCGCGGTACTGCACGGCCCGATCCGGCGGGCCGCGCTTTTCTGGCCTTGCTGGCCTGTGCTTCGGAGTCCTGTTCGGCCTCGCGTTTTGCCGAGTATCTATCGTTAGCGCAGGTGCCGGATCTGAATGCGGCAGGTGAACCCTTGCGCGCCCACGCCGCCGGTGCCAGGCTGCAAGACGAGGTGCTGGCGGCCTTCATAGAACCCGCCGTTGAGAGCCCGGAGCCGGAAGACAAGAGTGTTCCGCTCATCACTCCCGCTGGTTGGGAGCGCTTACTGGTGGACGCTGCAGTGGTGGGAGGTCGCGCTCGCTGGGTGCGGCGGCTGGATGGTTTAAATGCCGAACTCCATTTCCAAATCGCTCGTGCCGACCCCGATGCGCTACCCCACTTAGAGCGCCGACTTAGCCAGTTACGCCACTTGCGCCACTTTGCTCTGCCGTTGATTGACTTACTCGATAGTTTACCGGGCCAACGTGCCTGGGCCGAGTGGATTGCCAAGCTAACCGAGTTGGCCGAAACGGCACTGCGCCAACCGGAGAGCGTGCTGGGCATGCTGGCCGAGCTGACCCCGATGGGCCAGGTAGGCCCCGTGGGCCTCGACGAGGTTTATACGGTACTCGAAGAGCGGCTGCGGTTTCTCCGCCGCGACCCACCCCATCGCCGCGAAGGCCGGGTATTTATCTGCACCAATGACGAAGCCCGCGGGCGCACCTTCCGCGTAGTCTTCGTGCCCGGCTTAGCCGAAGGAATCTTTCCGCAACGAGCCAATGAGGACCCTCTGTTACTCGATGTGTACCGGCCGTCCTTAGGGAACTTAGCCATGCAGGATAAGCGCGTGGAGCGCGAGCGGCTCTTGCTCCATGTCGCGGTGGGCACCGCCAGTGAGCGCTTGGTGGTTTCGTATCCGCGGATGGACACCGGCAAGGCGCGGCCACGCGTGCCCTCTTTCTACGCGCTCGAAGTGGTGCGCGCTGCGGAGGGCCGGCTGCCTGACCTAACGGAGTTCGGCAAGCTCGCCGCGTCGGCCGCGCCCTCCCGCCTCGGTTGGCCCGCACCCGCTGACCCGAATGCTGCGATTGATGACGCCGAGTATGACTTAGCCACACTCGAACGTCACAGCAACCGGCGCGAAGCCCGTGGCGCAGCGCGCTACTTAGTGCAGGTAAGTCAGCCGCTGGCGCGCAGCCTGCGCGCGCGTTATGCCCGTTGGCGCAGTGGATGGAGTGAGGCCGATGGCCTGGTCCGCGCCGACCTGCCGGCGCTCGACTTACTGGCTGCCGAGAGGCCTTCGGCTCGTAGCTTTTCGCCGACGACGTTGCAGCATTTCGCCGAATGTCCTTACAAGTTCCTGTTACATGGCATTCAACGGCTGCGTCCGCGCGAAGTAAGTGCTCCGCTCGAACAGATGGACCCTTTGACGCGGGGCGCGCTCTTTCATGAGATCCAAAAAGTACTTCTTGATTCCACCCCGCTCACCCGCGAGAATCGCGATGCGGCCTACGATGAGGCCGACCGCGTACTCAATAAGTTGGCCGCCCATTATCGCGAGCAACTGGCACCGGCCATTCCCCGCGTGTGGAATACCGAAGTGGAGGAGTTACGGACGGATCTGCGCGGATGGATCCGCCAAGTGGCCGCCGCCGGGACTGAATGGACTCCGCTGCACGCCGAGTATGGCTTCGGCCTGCGTGACTCCACCGCACCGGCAGCGCAAATTCTGGACCAATATCAGCTGCGGGGTAGCGTCGACTTAGTGGAAAAGCATGCCACCAAGCCGCTCCTCCGCATCACCGATCATAAGACCGGTAAGCCCCCGGAACGTCCGCCGGTGTATGTGGGGGGCGGCACGGTGCTGCAACCAGTGCTTTACGCGCTCGCTGTGGAGGAGTTACTCGGAATTCCGGTGGAAAGCGGACGCCTTTTCTATTGCACCCAGCGTGGTGGCTATCGCGAGATGGCGGTGCGCCTGAATCACCAGTCTCGCCACCATGCGCGGCAAATCCTTACCATCGTGGAAGAAGCGGTAGCGACCGGATTTCTGCCCGCCGCGCCGGTCAAAGATGCTTGCGTCCGCTGCGATTATAAGGCCGTCTGCGGTCCCTATGAGTACGAACGATCGCACCGCAAGAGTGCCCGGCTCGAAGCACTAACGGAAATCCGGAGGATGCCGTGAGTACGGTTTACGCTCTACCTTCCGATAGCGCGGGGCGGGATCGCATTCGCCATAGCTTAGGTGAGAGCCTGTTAGTCGAAGCGTCGGCCGGCACGGGCAAAACCACCGAGATGGTGGCGCGGATGGTGAACGTTCTGCGCTCGGGCGTGACGACCATTGACCAGTTGGCCGCTGTTACATTTACCCACAAGGCCGCGGGCGAAATGAAGCTGCGGTTGCGTCAGGAACTTGACCGCGCCCGCAGCAGTTGCCAAGGCGCAGAGCGTGACCATCTGGAGCACGCCCTGCAGCATTTGGAGGAGGCCTCCATCGGCACCATCCATGCCTTCTGCGCCCAAATTCTGCGGGAGCGTCCGGTGGAGGCCCGCGTGGACCCGGCCTTCACCGAGATCACTGATTATCAGCGGGATCGCCTGTACTCACGTGCCTTTCGCGGTTGGATTCAAGGCCGCTTAGAAGAGGATTCGCCCGGCGTCCGGCGCGCGTTGAGCCGCCTGGCTTGGGCTAAGCGCGGCGACCGGTCACCGCTCGATGACTTACGTTATGCGGCGATCCAACTAGTAGAGTGGCGAGACTTCACCGCGCCTTGGACGCGCGTCCCGTTTGACCGCCGCGGCGCGATTGACCAGATTGTTGGCCACGTGCTCGCCGTGGGGCCCAAAGTAAACCAGAGCTTCGCCGTCATTCGAGAGCTGGCCACCGGTATCGCTCGATCCGACGACATTGCCCCCCGTGACTATGATTCACTCGAAGCTCAGTTAGTCAAGTTACATCGTGATTTGGTTTACAACAAGCGTAAGGGCGTCGAAGATTTGATGGCCGCTTTGACTAACTTCAAGACGTGCGCCGATGCCGACCTGGCCGCCGAACTTAAGGAAGAGCTGGCGGGCTTCGTCGATCGCTATGAAGCACTGAAGCGTCAAGCCGGACAGCTCGACTTTCTCGATCAACTCATTCTGACGCGCGATCTGATCCGCGATAATCAACAGGTGCGGACTTACTTACAACGGCGCTTTTCTCACCTCTTCGTCGACGAGTTTCAGGATACCGACCCGTTGCAGGCCGAAATCATCTTACTGCTGGTAGCCGGCGATGCGCGCGAAAGCGACTGGACGAAAGCCCGGCCCGTGGACGGCAAGCTCTTCGTCGTCGGCGACCCTAAACAGTCGATTTACAAGTTCCGGCGGGCGGATGTACTGCTCTATCAGAAGCTGCGCAAGAATTTGCTGGATCAGGGCGTCGGTGCCGTCCAGCTTACCCGTAGCTTTCGCTCGGTTCTGCCGCTGCAGCACTTTGTCAACGCCGCCTTCGCCGGTGAGATGAACGGCGATGAACTTACTGGCCAAGCGAGTTACTCTCCTCTGTTACAAGGCGAACCGCACGACGCGGTGCAGCCCACGGTGGTGGCACTGCCCGCGCCCCGCGTCTATGCCACGCGTGACGTCAGCCGGCGCGTGATTGCTGAAAGCGAACCCGAGGCGATCGTCGCCTTTACTGACTGGCTGCTGCACAAGAGCGGTTGGACGGTACGCGACCCGGAAAACAAGAGTGTTCGGGTACCGATCCGCGAGCGTCACATTTGCCTGCTATTCCGTCGCCTGACCAACTATGGCGTCGACATTTCGCGCGAGTATACGCGGCGGTTCGAAGCACGCGGCATTGCGCATCTCTTAGTCGGCTCAAAATCGTTTCATCGCCGCGAGGAGATCGAAAGCCTGCGCGCCGCGCTTACCGCCATCGAATGGCCCGACGATGAGTTAGCGCTCTATGCCACCTTGCGCGGCAGTCTCTTTGCTATCAGCGATGCGGCTCTACTCAAGTTTCGCCATCGGCATCAGAGCCTGAACCCGTTCCGGCCGCGGGAGAATGTCATTGATGAGTTCGCACCCATCATGGAGGCCCTGGACTTACTACGCGAGTTACATCGGGGGCGGAACTGGCGCCCGGTGGCGGATACTCTGAACCGTTTGTTGGAAGCAACACGGGCCCACGCCGGATTCGCCTTTCGCCCCGCCGGCCATCAGGTTCTCGCCAATGTCGCGCGCCTCGCTGACCTCGCGCGCGGCTATGAGCTCGAGGGCGGCATCTCGTTCCGCGGCTTTGTGGAACGCCTGGAAGAACAAGCCGCACACAGCACGGAAGTGAGCGAGGCCGCCGTCCTCGAAGAAGGGTCAGAAGGTGTGCGGCTGATGACCACGCACGCCGCCAAAGGGCTCGAGTTTCCGGTCGTCATTCTAGCCGACTTGACGGCCAATCTGGCTCGTAAGCAGCCCGAGCGTTTTGTCGATAACGAGAAACAGCTTTGCGCCACGGAGTTACTCAACTGCATGCCGGTTGAGTTATTGCAGGAGCAAGTGAGGGAGCAAGCTCGCGAACGCGCCGAAGGCGTTCGCGTCGCCTATGTGGCGGCCACGCGCGCCAAGGACTTACTCGTCATTTCCGTGGTTGGCGAGCAGGAAATGGAAGGCTGGCTGGAGCCTTTGAATAAAGCGGTTTATCCATCGCGTTCCGCTTGGCGCACGGCTCGCCGGGCGGAGGGCTGCCCACCGTTCGGACTCGCCACCGTGCTCGAACGGCCTCCTGACCAGATAAACGCCGAGGAAAGCTCAGTGAAGCCAGGCCTGCATGCTCCGCGAACCGGCGACCGAACCGGCGACCGGACCGGCGACCACGAAGTTGTCTGGTGGGATCCGGCTGTGCTCAACCGCGAGTTCGACTCCGACTACGGTTTGCGCCAGCAGCAGTTACTCGGCGAAGGTGGGGCCGATAGCTTAGCCCCCTATGTAGAATGGCGCGACGCGCGCGCGGCATTGATCGAACGCGGTGCCCGGCCCAGCGTCCGCGTGGTGACGGCGACCGAGGAACTCGACCTGCCCCCGGGCTTCACCGGGATCATCGAAACGGTGATGGCCGCTGAGCGCGGGCCACGCCCCTATGGCCCGCGATTTGGCACGCTGGTACACGCGGTGCTCAGCCAGGTGAATCTATCCGCCACGCCCGAGACCGTGATCTTGAATACGGGCCTGCATGCCCGGATTGCCGGGGCCGGCGAAGACGAAGCCCTGGCGGCGGCGAATGCCGTTTGCGCGGCGTTGGCGCATCCGCTGCTTCAGCAGGCGCGCGCCGCGCCCTGCGTGCATCGCGAGTGGCCGGTGAGTTGGCTAGCGGGGGATCGGCTGATCGAAGGCCGCATCGATTTAGCCTTTCTCGATAGCACCGGCTGGGTGATCATCGACTTCAAAACCAGTGCCGACCTCACCTTGAACCGGCGGCGCTATCAAACACAATTGGCCTGGTATGTTGCCGCCGTCGGGTCCCTCACCGGACAATCGGCGCGCGGCATATTACTGGGTGTCTAGAAAACCATCGCCGCGAATCGGTACTATTAAGTCAATGGGGCTTACTCCGCATGAATTCAGTGGCCGATTCTGGGCGGTTATCGCATCGACGTTTCTCGGCTTTATCGGCATGGGAGCGGTGTTACCCGCTCTGGGTCCGCACGTCCGCCACGACTTAGGCGGCACCGACCAGACCGTTGGCTTTGTCATCGGTATTTTTTCCCTCGTCGCCTTAATCAGCCGCTTCGCTTCCGGCCCCATCGCCGACCGTCGCGGCCGCCGGGTGGCATTTATCGCCGGGCTCGGCAGTTGCGCGCTCGCCGGATTCGTTTATCTACTACCGCTCGGCCTCAAAGGTGCCTATCTGGGCCGCATCCTGCAAGGCTTCGGCGAGGCCTGCCTCTACACCGGCGCCGCCGCGTGGGTGATTGAATTGGGCGGCATCCACCGCAGCGGGCAAGCGCTGGGCTACTTGAGCAGCGGTATCTGGGGCGGTATTTCGCTGGGCCCCGTGATTGGCCAAGCCCTGGGAAGTTTCCCGCGCGCGGCCGCCTTGCAAGTGGTCTCGGCGCTGCTGGGAATGGCCTGCCTGTGGTTCGTTCGCGAAGACTACCGCCCCAACCCTCGCCGCCGCCAAGGCCCCTGGATTCCGCGCGGATTGTTGATGCCCGGCTTGACCATCGGCTTCGTGAATGTCCACTACCCGGTGCTGACCGGCTTCCTGGTTCTGCACTTATCCACCAATGGCCACTCCGGCCCGGCGGCGTTTACGGCTTACGCATTGGTGATCCTGTTTTCACGCTTCTTCCTGGGCGGGCTGCCGGATCGCCTGCCTCCCAGCCGCACTTTCTATGCGGGCTTGGTGGCGATGGTGATCGGTTTAGTCGGCATCACGATGGCCACCACCCCGCCGTCGGCAGTGTTGGCCACGGGCATTCTGGGCTTGGGATTTTCCTTCCCCTGGTCAGCCGTCGCCTCCACCGTGTTGCGCCGGACGCCGGAAGAAGAGCGCGGCACCGTGGTGAGCGTATTGAGTGCCTTTTATGACCTTTTTGTCGGCATGAGTTCCTTCGCCGCCGGGATGATGGCTAAGCGTTGGGGTTACCCGTCGGCCTTCGTGATGGCTGCGGTGTCGGTGGGCGTCGCGGCGATTCTGGGGCGTTACGTCTTTGCCGCGCCGGTCCATGAGGAATCGCGCGAATTGGCCGAAGCGCTGCACTAAGAGCGGGCGCTAGATGGACATCGGCCCGGCGAAATATTCGCGCCGGGCGAAGCGGGCGTGGCGGTCGGCCGGATTGAAGTAGTCGGCCATCCAGGAGTCATCGTCGATCAGAAACTGCGGCTTCCAGGCGGCCGGATCTTCTCCGCGGTCCTGGTGAAACTTAACTGATTCGCGAAACGCGTAGTGATTGTAGAGCCGCAGATACTCGCCGAAGTAGATATCGGCGATGCGCTTGTCACCTTGGATAACCAACATATTCTCGTCATTGGTATCGGTGCTGGCCTTACTGAAATTGGCACTCCCAGTGACAATGAGCGGGTTCGCTCCGAGGGGATCGACGAGCATGTACTTGGTATGAATCCAGCGGACGTGCACCTGATTGGTTAACTGCCCGAGCTCAGCCAGCCAGCGATCGAAGCTATTGGTGACAATGCGATTGCCGATGGCTACCACGACATTGGGGCGGTTACGGATGTTTTGGATATCGATTTTATCCTGCGCCGCAGTTTGGGGACTATTGCGATCGGTTTCCATCAGGGCCATGCGCAGGATGGCGTCGTTCTGGCTATAGACGTCTTTAAAGAGCTTATGCATGCCAAAGGCAAAGGTCATGAAGAGTCCGTTTTGTGCGCCAGCGGCCAGTGTGGCGTACCAATTCAAGGAGTCGAGATCGCTGCCACGCGGGGAGAATACCGTGGTGGATGAGCTTATGGCGGCGGGCGGCGCAGGGGAGGCCGCAACATTGGCGTCGCGGTAGGGCTTGCCCACCGGCGGATCGGCGTTCAGACGGTCCCAATAGTCGAGGTAGGCTTGCGCGACGTCAGAATCCTCCACGATGTGGCCCAGGTTCGAATGGCCGAAGATGCCGTTTTCGGTGAGGTTGGTGGACCCGGTCCAGACGGCGACGGGGTGGCCGTTCTTGCTGAGCACGAAGAACTTGTTGTGCATCAGCTTGCCATTCGCCCGGCCCTGGCAGAGGGCTTTGATCTTCGCTTTCGCGATGGCGGCACGGTTACGGACCTTGGGTCCATCGGCGTTCTCGATATCGTCGAACAGAATCTTGACCGCAGCACCGCGCACATGGGCGGCCTTCACCGCCGCCAGCGCCGCCGGCCATTGAAACTCATACACTGCCCCGTTGATTGACCACCCGGCCCCGGCCCGGCCGAGAAACTTCACCAGGGCTTCCAACAAGCCACGGGAAAGCCACTCATAAGCGCCCGGGCCGGCGATAGAAGGCTTCTGATTCTGAAAGCGCCGCGCGTATTCCTGGGTGGCGACCGACCCGCGATTGAAGAAGACCGAATGGGCCGGACCGGTTTCCACTTCAGACGTGATGTCGAGATCGATTTGATGACGAGACTCCAGCGCGGCCGGGTTTCCGTACTGCGCGAAGATCGAGTAAGTGTAGTCGCGACCGGCTTTGGCGCTGTAGTCAGCCCACTGGAAGGATTGCACGGGATGTTCCTGGCTGGAGAACGTTTCACCCAGCGCCGGATGGGGCGCCGTCTCCTCAAAGGTCTTGATCCCGCGCAACCAGACCGTCTCGCCATCGAGGTGGTCGGTACGTTTGAAGGCGAAGCCCCGAAAGCCGGTTCGCTGAGCGGCGTCGAGGTCGAGGCCGAAAAATATGACGTAAGTGCCCGCGATCGCATTGACCGTCAAGCCCTGATGTTTCTTGTGTACGCGCATCGCTCCTGCCTTTCCACTGCGGAAATCGACAAGATGATTCTAGACGAAGTTACTCAATTTGCAACTTATTTTTTTACTGGCCATCGCCCGGATCTAGCGTTGAATCCGCAAACGCGGCACGGTGCTCGTGCGCACGCCCGCCACATCGGCGCGTACCGGATAGTCGCCGTCCGGCAGATCGGGCACCACAATGTTGAATTGATATACACCTACCGCCGTCACACCGGCGTAATTTACCTGCGCAGCGGCTTGGCCGATGCGAATCCTTACTGGATTCATCAACGGAGCGGCGTTGGTGACAACCTCGCCCGCTGTCAAACCGGGGTTCGTCGGGCCAAAGCCTGTTCCCCACAGCAGGATGGTGTCGCCTGGTTTCGCCGGCACGGTGAGTAAACCACTCACTAAGTTCGTGGGTGCCACATAGCCTCCCAACGAATCGGTGGCGGTAATATAGTCCTCCGTCAATCTGAAGAACCCTGGCAGGACACTCTGTAACTTCGCCGTAGTCGCCGCCGAACTGCCGTTGGTATTCGTGACGGCCACTTGCACGCTGCCGCTCAAAGTATCGGCTGGTGCCTGCACATTGATTTGCTTCGGACTGATGAAGTAAACGTAAGCCTTTTTACCATTGATCGTTGTCGAGATCGAGTGGCAGTTGATTGGGGTAATAGGGTCCGATGGTGAGCGCCGGAGTGGCCACAATCTGTTGGGCGAAGGCACCCTTCGTCAGCCAGAGCGCGGGGGACAAAGCGGCACCGTGTAAAGCGCCGCTTAAAATGGTGCGACGGGAATGATGAATGCTCATGCGGATGTTGACGCGCGCCAATCCGCGCATGACAATCAAGATTTTGTTAGGCTGGCGTTAAGAATGTAAAGTCCTCATGAGCGAAGGATTCGTGGCGTGCCCCGGATGACGTCCATTTCGTTACAGAAGTTCTCCAGCAAGGCCTCGGGCGAGATTTCTGAACACTCGGGCCGTAATAATTTCGCGACGATCTCTTCCGGAGGAGTATCCACCATCACCATGGGCGGCGGCAACACAGAATAGCCGATCGCGTTGGCGATGGTATCGGCTAGCGCCACCACTTCGCTCAAATGCCTGCGCTCGGGCTCGTGGTGCCACCGGACGGCCCGGCGGATTGGTTCGGCCACCTTCCATTGCTCCAGCGCCAGATTCGACAAAGTGGCATGGTCAGTATCCAGCACCTCCCGCTCGCATTCGATCCATGATTTCTTGCCGGGGTCCTGCTCGTAAAGGAGCATAATCCGGCGATAATCGCGGGGAACGGCCATCACAATTAACAACTTGCCGAGGTCGTGGAGTAGGCCGGCGAGGAAAGCCCCTTCCGGGAAATCGTTCGGCATGTGGTCAGCCAAGGAAGCCGCCAGGATCGCCGTCGCCAAGCCATGTTCGTTGAAATCCGCCGTCGACCAGCCTTCCGCGCTCGGCAGCTTTTTCCACATTTGGCTTACCGAAAGCGCTGTGACGACATTGCGTAAACGGTCAATCCCGATCATGTTGATGGCCGACGCAATCGACGTAACCGGTTGGCGTTGTAAGTAGATCGCCGAATTGGCCAGCCGCAACACGCTGCCGGCGAGCACCGGATCCTGCTCAATCAGGGCCGCCAATGCGGCGCACGAGACGTTGGCTTGCCCGAAAGTGCCCAATAGCTTCACTAAGACGGGAGAAAAAGGCGGCAAATCGGTGAGTTTTTCGAAAATCTGAGCTTCGAAGGTGGCGACGCGCATAAGAGCGCTTATCGGCTGGAAAGACAGTACTCTTGGGCAAAATTTTCCGTCAACGCCCCCCAAAAAAAACTGAGGCGGCGATGAGGGCGTATCCTAGGCCTCATGAGATCTCTGTTGCTGTTGTGCTTCGCTCTTCTCGCCGTAGCGTCGTCCCCACCGGCTAACCCCGCGCCGATTTACTATCTGCTCTGGTTTGACACCGAGGACTACATTGAACCCGCCTCCGACGATGCCGCTCTTCGCCTGGCGCAGGAGTTGGACAAGCTCGGCATCCGCGCCACCTTTAAGGTAGTCGGCGAAAAGGCCCGCGTGCTGGAAAAGCGCGGGCGGCGTGACGTGATTGGGGCGCTCGCCAAGCATGACATCGGCTACCACTCCAATAATCATTCCATTCCACCGTCACCGGCGGTCTACCTGCGGCCGCTCGGTTGGCTCGAAGGGGCAGCGGAGTTTGAGCGGCGCGAAGGCCCCGGCGCGCGCGATGTGGCCCGCATTTTCGGCAAGACGCCCAGTTGCTACGGGCAACCGGGCAATAGCTGGGGCCCGCAAAGTCTGCCGGCCCTGCGCCAGATGGGCATCCCGGTCTATATGGATGAAGCCCGCCAAGTGGGTTTGAACCAGCAGCCGTTCTGGTATGGCGGTGTGCTGCACGTCTTTAACCTGCGCCAGTTCTCGCCGCGCGCCAACCTCAACCAGCCGCAGGATCTCGATGACGGCATCAAGAAGTTCGACGCGGCCGTCGCCGAGCTGCGTCAGCGTGGCGGACCCGGCTTCATCCAAAGCTACTATCACCCCACCGAATGGGTGACCACCGAGTTCTGGGATGGCGTCAACTTCCGCAAGGGCCGTTACACCCCGCCGGACGAATACCGGCGGCCCAAGGCTCGCACGCCGGCCGAAACGGCGCAGGCCTTTCGCATCTTCCTCGATTTTATTCGCCACGTGCAGCAGACGCCCGGTATCCGCTTCGTCACGGCGCGCGATTTGCCGGGCCTGCTGGCCAATCCGGTGACGCGGCCGAGCGCGGCCGAGGCCCGGGCGCAATTCCGGGAAGCGATCGACATGCACGGGGAGCACTCGGCGTCCGACCTTTTGCTCGCCCTGCTGGGCATTTCTCCACGCCACGCCGACGGCCCGTCCGAACGCGTGGCCACCACCGTCAAGGCCGCCGTGGACCGCGTAAAGTTCGACTATGCCAAGCGTCAAGCCATCGCGCACATTGAACAAACCGGCCGTCTGCCATCGCACGTCTTTGTCGATTCCGGGACGCTCGGCATCGGCGACTTCGCCAGCATGTTGGCCCATGACGATGGCGGCCCGCAAGTGCCTCTACGCACCGGCCAACTCGCCTTCGAGCGCCACATCGCCACCGATGGCCAAAAGACTTTCGATTGGGTGATTCATCCGGAGGGCTTCGATGGGTCAGCTTTGCTGGAACTGGGCCGGCTACAGGCCTGGACGTTAAAGCCCGTGCGGCTGAAGTGAGGCCGCGTGAAAACGTCACCGTGCCTACGAGCCGCGAACGATAGTGAGCGGGTCCGGCAGAAGCCGGAGAAAGTTACGAACCAAGCGGTACTTACAGGCGGCTGGAAATTTGAGGTTAGACCACGGCGGGAGGAGGGACCGGCCTGGAGGCCTTTTCCATAGGCGCTAACTTAAGCCCCCGAACACATATTTTTGGCGGACGTTATGGTGGCCCGCTCCCTACGGTCGCGGCTAAAGGGCCGAGAACACTCGAGCCGCGACCGAAGGGAGCGGGCCACGATCAACCCACAATTGCAGGCCTGGAGGCCGCTCCTACCGGTTGCTTGGGAAAGTAGAAGACGAGAGACAGGGCGACGATCATCATGAAGCAGCCCGTCCAGTACGGAGCGCTCGGGGCGAAGGCGTCGAAAGTGAGCCCGGCCCAGAGGGGGCCCAGGATGCGGGAGAGGCTGCCGAGGGACTGGGTGACGCCCATCACGACGCCTTGCTCGCTACCCGAGGCGCGTTGGCTGATAAGGCCCTGTAGGGCGGGCGCGGCGAGTCCGCTGCCCATGGAAAGGAGGGTGAGCGCGCCATAAACGTACCCCGAGCTAGGCGCGAAGATGAGAGCGAGAAAGCCCACCGCGCCCAGCACCAGTCCGCCGCGCACGAGTTTGCTTTCGCCGAAAATGGGCATCAGGCGGCGGATGAGTCCGCCTTGAATGATGGTGATCATGACGCCGAGATAGGTAAGCAGCATCGAGTTTTCACGCTCATTCAACCCGAAACGGGTAAGGGTGTAGATGGCGAAGTGGCTCTGCAGGCCGCTATAGGCGAAGTTGAGCGCGAAGCCGGCCAGCAGAATCAGCCGCATATTGGCCCGGCCCAGTGCGCCGCCGATCGCGCGGAACGGATTCAACACGCTCCATTGCAGCGGCGTCTTGGTGCGGCGTTCGGGCGGCAAGGACTCCGGCAGAAAGAAGTAGCTGAGGGCGGTGGTGACGAGGGCGAGTGTGCCGGCGGCGAAGGCCGGGGCCTGTAAGCTGATCGTCGAAAGCAAGCCGCCAATCGCGGGGCCCATCATGAAGCCCAAGCCAAACGCCGCACCGATCAGACCGAAGGACTTGGCCCGGTCCTCCGGCGGCGTGATATCGGCAATGTAAGCCTGGGCCGCCGAGATATTGCCGCCGGTGATGCCATCCAAAATACGGGCCGCAAACATGAAGCCGAGGCTGGGAGCCAAACCGAACATGAAGTGTCCAATGGCGGTGCCGAACAGGCTCACCAGCAGCACCGGCCGGCGGCCGTAACGGTCAGACAGCGCGCCCAGCACGGGGGTCATGATGAACTGCGCGGCTGAGAATACCAGCACCAGCAGCCCAATGGTGAGGGCATCGCTGCGAAAGTGCCTGACCAGGTAGGGCGTAATGGGAATCAGGATGCCCACGCCGAGCAGGTCGAGGAAAAGGGTAAAGAAGATGAGGGTGAGGGGGCGACGATTAGACAAGATGCAGACCCTCATTGTCGCAGGATTGCCCGGCAGGCGCACGCGAGAGAATTGTCCAATACGGGATGAGGCTGGAAACAGGGAGGGGATTCTTGGTTACGCCCAGTAACATTCACGAGTAATGGGGTCGCGCTACTAACCCTCGTTCAGCCACGCGCCATACGAGCCGGCCGCCGGCTCCGCACGGGCACCAGACGTGACTCCAGGATCCCCTGGATCTCGCCAAAGACCTGGTCCTGGTGACGCATGCCGTCGAGCGTAAAGCAATCTTCGCCCCGGTAATAGTCCAGCACCGGACCGGTTTGTTCGGCATAAAGCTGCAAGCGGGCGCGGACCACTTCCGGCCGGTCGTCGTTGCGCTCCTCCAGCGGCACGCCGCAGTCGCACAATCCCTCTCGAGCGGGCGGATTCGTGTAAATGTTGTGTACCCGCTTGCACTCCCCGCATTGACGGCGGCCGCTGAGGCGCGTCAGCAACATGTCTTCATCCACCTTCAGATGGATGACGATCGGCGTCGGCAAACCGCGCTTGCCGCGCAAACGGTCGAGGAAAATGGCTTGCGGCACCGTCCGCGGGTAGCCGTCCACCAAGTAGCCACTCGTGCAATCTGGTTGGTTGGTGCGCCGCAATAGCATGCGGTTCATCTGTGAGTCGCCCACGTACCCACCCGTGGCGAGCACCGAGTCAATCCCGCGCCCCAGCCGCGTGCTGGACCGGATCTCCTGACGCAACATGTCGCCAGTGGCAATCAGAGGAATGCCCAGCCACTGCTGAATCCGCGGCGACTGAGTCCCCTTCCCGCAACCTGGCGGGCCGAAGAGCAAAACGATCATGGCCTGTGCCTCCTGAGCATCGGTTGACGCAGGTCCTGTCCCGGAATGGTAACTCCTAAGACCTAAATTTTCGGACCCGAATGGAATCCTAACCAAAATCGAGCGAAATTGCAATGGCCAAACGTCGCTATTTTGTTACTCTTCGCCACTTTAAGGCACTAAGAGTACGACCCGGCTTTACCCCTTCGCCGCCTTCTCTGATCCCGTATCCTGCCCACCCCCGCCAAACGACTCCACCCCCAAACGCATATTTCCTCTTCCCCCACCGGCCCCAGGTACCCGGATATTGGGGGTGAGTGGGGAAATGAATTTCTGCATTCGTGGGTGGTGTTCTTCGGGTCTGGCTCGTGATACGGTGGATTCCATGGCCCAACGTGATCGCCGTGGATTCTTGACGCTGGGTGCCGCCGCCGCACTCGGCTCTTGCTCCAAACCAAAGACCGTCCCCAGCGAAGTGGGCGCGCCCATGACCGAGTATGGCCAGCGCTCTCCCTTCGAGAAAACCGCCCGCGCCTTCAAGTCCGCCAAGCCCGGCACCGGCGGCAGCCGAACTCCTCTCGAAGAGACCTATGGCATCATCACGCCCGCGTCGCTCCACTTCGAACGCCACCATGCCGGCGTTCCCGCCATCGATCCGGCCAAGCACGATCTGCTCGTCCACGGACTCGTCGAACGTGACCAGATCTTCTCCCTGGACGCCCTCAAACGCCTGCCCTCCGTCTCGCGAATTCACTTCCTTGAATGCTCCGGTAACTCGGGTTCCGAATGGGTGAATCCGGCCGACACTGCTCAGAAAAGTCATGGACTCGCCAGTTGCACTGAATGGACCGGCGTGCTCCTCAAAACCGTCCTCGAAGAAGCCGGCCTCAAGCCTGGAGCCTCCTGGGTGATCGCCGAAGGGGCCGACGCCTGCCTGATGGCCCGCAGCATTCCGCTGGCCAAGTGCCTTGACGACGCCATCCTCGCCTACGGACAGAATGGCGAAGCGCTGCGTCCTGAGCAGGGCTATCCGCTCCGTCTGCTGCTGCCGGGCTGGGAAGGCAATGCCTGCATTAAGTGGCTGCGCCGCCTGCAAGTGACCACCGGGCCGATGCAATCCCGCGAAGAGACGGCCCACTATACTGACCTGCTGCCCGACGGCAAAGCTCGCCAATTCACCTTCGATCTCGACGCGAAGAGCGTCATCCTGCGCCCTTCAGGCGGGCAGACCGCCGTGCCCGGCTTTGTCGAAGTCACCGGCCTCGCCTGGAGCGGCCGCGGCCGTATCGGCAAAGTGGAAATCTCGGTCGACGCCGGCAAAACCTGGCTCGCCGCCACGCTCGACGAGCAGCGCTTCACCAAGGCCTTCACCCGCTTCCGCCTCCCGTGGAAATGGGACGGCCAACCGGTGGACATCGCCTCGCGCGCCACTGACGAAACGGGCTATACGCAGCCCACCACTGAGGAACTCGTGGCCGTCCGGGGCACCAAGTCCACTTATCACCACAACGGGATTAAGGTGTGGCGCATCGCCGCCGACGGGAAGGTGAAAAATGCGTAGGTTCCGCTTCCTGCCGGGTAAAGGCTTGCTTTTCCTGATGGCCCTCGCGCCGATGGCCTTCAGCCAGAAATACGGCGTCGGCCGGCCGGCCACCGCCCCCGAGATCACCGCTCGTGACTATTCGATTTCGGCCAAAGGCACCGGGCTGCCCCCCGGCGGCGGCACCGCCAAAGAAGGGCAGGAGTTGTATGTGAAACACTGCTCCACGTGCCATGGGCTCAAAGGTGAGGGCGACGCCGAACAAGGCAATCCGGCCATCGCCGGGGGTGTCGGCACCCTCACGTCGCCCAAGCCCATCAAAACCGTGGGGAGCTATTGGCCCTACGCCCCCGGAGTTTTCGATTACATTCGCCGCGCCATGCCCTACGACAATCCCCGCACTTTGAAAGCCGGCGAATATTACGCCATCACCGCCTACGTGCTGTCCTTGAGCGCCGTCGTTAAGGCTGACGAGCGCCTCGACGCTACGTCACTGCCGCAAGTGAAAATGCCCAACCGCGATGGATTTGTCCCCGATCCTCGAGTGACCGGTAAGCGTCCCAGTTACTAGCGCTGTCCTAAACGAACCCCGACCGTTGGAGGGGATGCAGCTCAAACCCAGGCCGCGCCAGTGACGGACGACTGTCACGAATTACCCATAAAAGCCCCCCTCGGCTGATCTAACTGAAACATTTACACCCCTCAATGAGGAAATGGTGAAATATTTTTGCAGCCTCTTGGTTCCTGCGTCCCTCCCTCTTCTTCACCCCAAATGAGGGTGCCAAGTACACCCACTGGGACTCTCCCTACGGCGCACGCCGCCGGTCAACGGGGTTTTCCTGTGGTTCAAGTGCACCGCCATCAACACTGGGTTGCCACAACCTGTATTCCGGTAAGAACTTGAAAATAAACAGCCAGACCAAACTTCCCAGAGGCCGCTATTGTCACCTTTCCAGTACGGTACTAGAAGTTGTGAGAGTCTCATCGCGCTACCCCCACGTGCGTCGCCATGACCTACCCCCTGCTGAGAAATCCAGCGCTTCAGTAACATTGAAATTACCCCTCTTTGTGCTTTTGCGTCTATTCACAGGTATTGACACCGGGCGGAAGCGTGACTAGAATCCTAATAGTTCTTAAGCAACAGTCGGAGGACTTATTACTGTGTCCAAATATCTTTTTTCCTACGGCGTGCTCGCTCTAGCGATGCTGATCCTCGCTCCTCATACGGCGAGAGCGACGGTCCTGTCCGGCAATCCAATGACCGACGGCTGGGACTTCAATGGCAATGCACTACAAATCGGTGCCGTCTTCGGTGAGCCAGGTGTCTACGTGGGCGGGCCGCCTGGAGCTCCAGGTGATGGTAGCGCGATCTATAAGGTTTATTCCAACACCACCACCATTACCCCGAGCTTTTTAGCTAACCTCATCGTGGTCTGCCCGGTACAGTGCGCGGCTTGGGCGGTCGGAGATACGATCTATGGCCTAGGCGCGGTCTTTCCTGCTGACGGCGGCAACCAAAATAACACCGCTTCTGTATTCTTGAAGTGGGGCGTCACCAGTTCCATTTACTCGCTAGCCACTCAGTTTCCGGGTAACGGTAATCGGGACCACAATAATGGCGACGGCGGCGTGGGTTCCGTTCTCGCCACCTTGGACTTCCCTGGCAGCAGCGGCACCGGCGTAGCGCCTACCACCAAATTTCAATGGACCGGAACTCCAGGAAGTCCAGGTCCGTCCATTCCGGGTGGGCCGTACATCGCTTTCAGTAGCATCGTTAGCGGCTCATTCTTTACGTCGTTCGAAGGATATTTGAATGTCACGAAGCTAAACTTCGACAATCCGAATATGTTCGTTTTGAAACCCCTCTTCGGGGGTAACTCGATCGTCGGCGTGCGCAATATCGACCTGTCTAGCAGCGCCGTCCTCGAAACCAACGCCTTGGCCGCCGGCGTTCCGGAACCGGCCACCGGCTTGCTATCCGCAGGAGCGTTCCTGGCCATCTGGATGATCCGCCGCCGCCAACGCACCCTAGCTTCCTAATCTCCTGGGACGAGAAGCGACAGACTTCTCCACGAACCAGCCAGCCGG
>JANLPT010000277.1:0-6501 GCA_031367405.1 Bryobacteraceae bacterium | reverse complement strand
ACCGGTCTGACTGGCGGGCACCGTCACGCGATAAGTTTGGCCGTCGGACTCCGGACGCGTAGAAAGTAAGGTACGCGGAAAACTTCCGGGCGGGCCGTGAATTTGCAGCGCCAGACTGCGGGATTGCCCCTGAGCATCTTTGCCCGCTAGCAGACGCTCCTGATCACGCAAGCGTACCTCCAGCGTGCGGCCGGCGAGGATAGAGACTTTTTGACCACTCAACTTTTCGCCGCTGGCGAGACTGAGAGTGGCGCGGCCATCGAACCAAAAACAGGAATCAGCATACTTGGGATTGGCTGACCCGGAACGTGCGGCCGCCTTGGCCTAGATGCGCGACGAGCTTTTCCCCGCCGGATTTGGGGCGGGCGGTCGAGTGGGTGGGGGTGGCAGCGCCAGAGGTGGGGCTCGCGCCGGGGCCGCAACTGACCGGGTCTGTCCTGTCGAGAGTTCTGAGCACCAGGAGGCTCCGGGGGCGGCGGGGGTAACGGGACGCGGACGGGGCGGGGCGGGGTTCCTGGCGATGCTTCCGCCGGACAAGCGCGCGGCCTACGGGAAGGGCATGGCCGAGATCGACGCCACGTTCCCGCCCGGCGCGCGAGCCAACGTGAAGGACTTCGTGAATCACATCGACTACGCGGTGAAGCTGATCGGCATCGACCACGTCGGCATTTCGTCTGACTTCGACGGCGGCGGCGGCATTGACGGCTGGAACAGCGCGGCGGAAGCCTTCAACGTGACGCTGGAACTGGTGCGGCGCGGCTACACGGAAGAACAGATCGGCAAGATGTGGAGCGGCAATTTGCTTCGCGTTTGGGGAGAGATCGAGAAGGTCGCGCAGAAGCTGCGGAAAAAACAGGGCTAACTGGCTCAACCGGCAGCAGCCAACGGCATCAAGACATTCCCGGCAGCTCGCTGCACCCGGCCATAATAGTGCCACAATAGCAGGTGCTATGACGAAGAAATGGTACGAGTACTTTGTCTCGGTGGAAAACCCCGGCGGCGTCCCTGGGCAGCCCCCGGTGACCGACGCGGCGCAATCGATTGCCCAAATTGCGGCGACTGTCGCCCCCCCGGTGGTGCAGTTTTCGAAACCCATTTCGCAACTCACCACCTTCGAAGACATCTACGCCGCCGCCGACATCAAACCGCCGGCTAATGGGTATAGCATCATGAAGATCCATGAAATGCTCTCCAGTGAACACATTAAGCAGATGCCGGCCGAGGTGAAGCGGGGTTCAATCCTGGTGGCACTCGACGCGGCCGGCGTGAAGATTCAGGAAGTGATCCAGGATGCGATCCGGCGCGACCAGGCGCTGGATGGCTTCGAACGCGTCCGCCAGAAATCGGTGGAGGATCTCGAAGCGCGCAAGTTGGAAGACAACGGCAAAATCCAAGCCGACATGGACAAGTACGCCGCCGAGCAGAAGGCGAAGTTGCAAACCAACCTGAATGAGGTCGCCAAGCAGAAGGACGATTTCTACTCCTGGCGTATGCAAAAGCAACAAGAGGAACAAAAAATCGCCGATTGCGTAGCTTATTTTGTGACGGACAATCCGATCACGACGGCCGCGCGCCCGCGCCCGGTAACCGCGGGCAACACCGGTTCATCGTCCGTTTAGTGGAATTAGGGAAAGGGTAAAAACAGTCATGTGGCCACGGCTCTCCCGAGTCTTTCGTTCGTTTTTCGGCTTCTTCATCTCCATCGCAGAAAACCCGGAGATTATCCTCGAACAGAACATTCGCGACATGAATGATCAGGTTCCCCGCATGAATGAATCCATCGCCATGGTGAAAGCCAATGCGACGCTTCTTGAAAAAGAGGAGGCGAAATATAAGCAGGATCTAACCGATCTCACTTCCAAAACCAAGGCCGCCATTCAGGCCGGGCGCGACGATATCGCCGCTACCTTCGCGGCCCAACTCGAGCAAACGCGCTCGGCCATGGCCCGGACGCAGGGCCAGTTAGGCAATGCCAAAGCGGCCTACGAAAAAGCCATGATGGTGAAGCAAGCTTTCCTGCGCGAAAAAGAGCGCAAGACTCGTGAAGCGATGCAGGCCATTCGTGACAATCACCGCTCGCAGTGGCAAAAGAAAGTCGCTGACGCCATGGAGCAGTTCGAAGTCGCCGGAGTAAGCCAAACCCACGATGAGATGGTCCGTGAGATCGAAGAGCAAACGGCGGTCAACGAAGCGCGCATGGATATGGCCCTCAGCAATGTCGACCAACAACGTTTCGAAATCGAAAAAGAAGCGGAAAAGCTGCAAGCAAATGAACTCTTGAAGCAGTTCAAAATTGAAATGGGCATGGTGACGCCGCAAGCCGGTGCCGCCACGCCTGACAAGACTATCGGTGGCCGGGAAGGCGAAAGGACCGTCTAAAATATGGCTGTCAGAATTGAAAAAGGCGGATGGATCGCGATCTTTCTCGCCGGCGCGGGCCTGGTGGGCTATGCGCTCGATCGTTACGGAATTTTCTCCTTCGGCGACTTACTCGGAGGCAGTAAGAAGGCTACCGAAGCCACCCAACAAGTCGATCCAACTTACCCGCTGAAATCGAGTTCGGGTAAGTCCGATACCAGTGAAGTTCGTGTCCGGATCAACATCTGGGTGGGCTGCGTGGGCGGCTTAGTCGCCAACGGTGGCCTCGATACGGCAGCGGGCTCCATTTACGCTAAGAAAGGGCTCAAGGTCTCTTTCAAGATTATCGACGACTGGACCGAGGGCTCGACCGCGCTCGCCACGAATAACGTCGACATCATGTTAACCACGGCCGACGTTTGGGCCAAGGATTATGGCCAGTTTCGCGATAAAGGGTTCAATGCCCGCGCCGCTTACTTAGTGGATTGGTCACGTGGCGCCGACGGCGTCATCGGCAGTCAAGGGATCCGTAGCATTGAAGATTTAGCGGGGAAGACGGTTGCATTTGCGCCGTTCACGCCTTCCCATTTTCTGCTCTACAACGGACTGAAGAATTCCGGCCTATCGACTGAGCAACGCAACGAAATCTTTGCCAAGGCCGTACATACCAAAGATGGTATCGAGCCGGCGACTCTTTTTGCTCAACAAAAAGTGGCTGCGGCAGTAGCTTGGGATCCGGATATGAGCGATGCCGTCGCCAAGCGGCCGGGCTCGCGTAAGATCTATGACACCAAAGTTGCCAACCGTCTAATTGCCGATATCTTAGTGGTGAGTGACCGTTTCGCGTCGAAGAATCCCGAGACGCTCGCTAAGTTTCTCGAAGGTTGGCTCGAAGGCGTCCAGTTCATTAACCAACAGCCCAGCCGCGCCCACACGCTGATTGGCACCATCAAGGACTTCAACATTCACGCTGACTTGGCGAAGACCATGCTGGAGGGCGTTCGCCTCGCCGACTATGCCGATAACAAGAGTTTCTTTGGCACGCGCGGCGGCGATTCGGACTATCAGAACGTGATGAAGATGGCCACTGAGATGTACCGTGAGCTACGGCTCATCAAGGGCTCGCCCGATCTCGAAGGGTCAGTCGACCGGCGCTACATCGACGCGATGGGCGATAAGTTCTCGTCTAAGTCAACCGAAGCGCCGGTCGAGTATACTCAGCCGGCGAAAGGTGCCACGCCCTTCGCCACGCAACGCCGTTCCATTTACTTCGAAACCGGTTCCGCTAACATCAGCGTGGACTCGCGCGCGGTCATCGACGAAATCGGCGGCTTCATGAAAGCTTACGAAAATACCATCGTCGATGTCGATGGCAATACTGACGCCACCGGCGCTCGCGACATGAACCTGGCGCTCTCTCGCCAACGGGCTGAGTCAGTCCGCAAGTATCTTTTGCAGAAGTACGGCTTCCCGCCCGAACGCTTGCGCACTGGAGGCAATGGCCCCGATAAGCCAGTCGCGTCAAACGACACGCCCGAAGGACGCGATCAAAACCGCCGCACCGATATCAAGATCTACGCGAACCCGGCGGCCAAATAAATTGGCCACCATTCGCCAACCCGTCAGCCAGCCGGTGCGTGTCGCTCTCGGCGTCTCCGCTTGGATGCTGATTATTAGCGCTTGGTTCTTACTTTCGCACAGTAAGTTACTGCCGCCGTTCGCCCTGCCTGACCCCGCCGGAGTGATCAAAGCGTTCGGCGCATTGTGGACCGAATATGACTTATTCGGCAACGTCTTTACGAGTTGGTGGCGCATCGCCCAGGCCTTCATTTGGTCGGCTCTGGTAGCGGTGCCCCTTGGACTATTGATGGGTGCCTTCCCTGCCCTCTACCATTTTATCAACCCCGTGGTCGCGCCGATGCGCTCCATGCCCATCACCGCTTTTCTTCCCGCTTTCATGGCCCTCTTCGGCATGGATGAAGGCATGAAAGTCGGCTTCCTGGTATTTGGAATGGTCTTCTACTTACTCGCCGTCGTGGTGGAGGAAGTTAGTAAGGTGGACGAAGCATTGCTCGAAACGGCCTATACATTGGGGGCCGGCACGCCGCAGACTCTGTGGCTGATGTTCCGCGCGTCCTTCCCGGGCGTTTTCGGATCTTTCCGCATCCTCTACGATATTGGCTGGACTTACGTCATCCTCGCCGAAATGGTCAACGCGCGTAAGGGTGTCGGCTACATGATTGAAGCGGCCCGCAAAGTGCTCGACTTCGAACGTGTCTATGCCGGCATCATCGCCATTGGCGTCGCCGCATTTCTTTTCCGCTGGCTACTGACACTGGCCGAGCATCAACTGTTCCCTTGGCGACGCGCCACCGCGCCCCAAATCCGCACTCCGTTTGCTACCAAATGACGACTAAGATCTCGCTGAAGAATGCCGGACGCACTTTCACTGACGCCGATGGCCGTCAGGTTGAGGCCTTGCGCGGCGTCAACCTTGAGGTGATCGATGAGTTCTCTGCCGATGGTAAAGACATCGGCGAGTTTCGCGTGCTGCTAGGCCCTTCGGGCTGCGGCAAGTCCACGATCCTGCGGATGATCGCCGGCCTTGACTTTCCCACCACCGGCGAGGTGGTCGTCAACGGCAGACGCGTCGAGGGCCCGGGGCCCGACCGGGGCATGGTCTTCCAGAAGTACACCTCCTTTGCCTGGTTGACGGTCGCTGGGAATATTGAGTATGGACTCAAGCTAAAGGGCGTCGGCGAAAAAGAGCGTCAGGAGACCGTGGCCCACTTAGTGCAGGCCACGGGACTCGCGGGCTTCGAAGCCGCTTATCCGCATACGCTCTCCGGCGGCATGCAACAGCGCGTCGCCATTGCCCGCTCGCTCGCCGTGCGACCCTCGGTACTCCTGATGGACGAGCCCTTCGGTGCGCTTGACGCCCAAACGCGCTCCGTGATGCAGGATCTGTTACTCAAGATCTGGACCGAAACCGCCGCCACCATTCTCTTCGTCACCCACGATGTCGCCGAAGCAGTCTACTTGGCCGATCGTCTCTATGTCATCAGTTCACGCCCTGGCACCATTGCCGAAGAAATTGTGATCCCTTTCGCGCGACCGCGCAACGAACAACTCAAAGAAAGCCGCCAGTTTCTCGACCTTCAAAATGAGGCGCTCGCCAGCCTTCGCCGCGCCGCAGGCGGAACCGCTGGCGGTTCTGGCCAGGTTCGCGTCACACTATAAGCACGATGCCCGACGACTCGTTTCAATCCAAAATCGCGCAGAAGGTCGACGAGATTGAGACCGGTAGCTCCAACTATCTCAAAGAAGCCTTCGAGTGGCAGTACAACGTGATTGGCATCGCCGGAGCTGCGGCTTTTGCCCTGATTTCGGGAACGGCCCTCCCGATTATCCTGGCTGCGGGGGTGGAACTGATGTATCTCGCCGTGGTCCCGCAATCCAGCGCCTTCCGGCGCCTGGTGCGCTCCTGGCGTTACGCCGACGAGAAGAAAGCCCACGATGCCAAGGTCCGCGCCATGCAGCAGCAACTGCCCGCCGACGTGCGCGAACGCTACAACCGGCTGGGACAGATCAGCCAGAGTATCCGCGCCAACTATGCCCGGCTCTCTTCCACGTCTCAACTTTTTGTCGACCAGGTGCAACAAAGGATTGACGCCCTCATGAATTCCTTCTTACGCCTAGCCAGCGCGGAATTCACTTACACGGAGTACTTACAACGCACCAATCCCAAGGCCATCGATCAAGAGATCGCTTCCCTCGAACGTAACATCGATAAGCAGCCCCCCAAGGTACAGGAGATCAACCGGAAACGCATTGAGATCATGCACAAGCGCCAGGAGCGATTCAAGAAGATTGTGGAAGACCTGCAAGTGATTCAGGTGCAATCGGCGGCGATTGAAGACGTTCTCGCCTTGATTCGCGATCAATCCGTCTCGCTAACCGATCCCCAGCAGGTAAGTGAAAAGCTTGATCTTCTCATGCAGGACGTTGAATCTACCGAGGCCACGGTGCGCGAGATTGAAGTCTTCTTTCTCATCTCTTCTCCCGACATTAATACGACGCTGCCGCCCCTGCCGTCCGGCCCGAGTACCAGTTCCAGCCCCACGGGAGATCGCAACCGCAATG
>JANLPT010000026.1:0-3623 GCA_031367405.1 Bryobacteraceae bacterium | reverse complement strand
AGATATCGAACGCGGGATCGTGCGCGAGACGCCCAATGTGCAGAGCCGCAAGGCGGTGCACGTCGAGGACTACGCGCGGCGCACGGCGCAGAAGGCTTGGACGGCGCCCGAGGTGGTGCGGCAGCGGCAGGAACGTCAGCGCCACCTGCAGCAGGAGGCGAAGCGCGATCGGGGATTGGGGCGGTGATGGGCTCGCAGGTCGAAGCCTTGATGCCAGGCGCTTGAACGTCGGTAATGCGGCGAGTTGTCGTTCGAGGAGGGCCGCGAATTCACGCTGTCGACCAAAAGCGGCAATAGCGTCTCGTCTCCGGAAAGTACCATCCATCTGTCGGCGAAAAACCGGCCACGCCCGAGCGGCGTCGATCGGCTTACAGTAACTTCGCCTGCGGGCGTTTCCCGCCTCGCTAACTCTCGCGTTGGAGAGCAATATGCGGCGTCGAAGGAGAATGCAATGCGATTGACTCATTGGCTGGCAACGGCGACGCTTGCAGTGCTGCTTACGGCATGTGCGGGCGTCAGTACCGCACCGACAGCCGTAGCGCGACAGGCTTTGGCTCCAACCGGTAAGCTTCGCGTTGGGCTCCAACTCGGCAGTCCCCACAATGTGATTGCAGACTCCGTGACGGGTGAGATGAAGGGAGTGGGGTTTGACCTCGGAAAGGAGTTGGCCCGGCGCATAGGAGTTCCGTTTGAACCGGTTCTGTACCTATCAGTCGGAGCCCTTCTCGATGGCGGGAAATCCGGTGCTTGGGACGCCGCCTTTGTTGGGTTTAGTCCCGCGCGGGCGAAGGAATGGGACTTCACTGCGCTGCACATGGAAATGGAATTTGGTTATCTCGTCCCCGGCGGTTCTTTCATTTCGACAATTGCTGATGTGGATCGGCCCGGAATTCGGGTTGCCGTGCAGGAGAAATCCCAGCCGGACGTCTTTCTTTCTCGCACGCTAAAAAATGCCGTAGTCGTACGCGCATCAAGCCTCACCGACACATTGGAAGCGCTGAAATCCGGGAAGGCGGACGCAATCTTCAGCATCAAGCCAAGCCTGTTCGAGGTGTCGAATCAATTGCCCGGTTCTCGGGTCCTCGACGAACGGGCCGGTGTCGATCCGCACGCCATGGCGATGCCGAAGGGACGGGATGCGGGGCTTGCATATGCACGCCAGTTCATTGATGACGCGAAGTCTGACGGGCGAGTCAAAGCGGCGATCGAGAGGGTCGGAATGCGTGGCGCGTTTGTAGCTCCGCTTGAATGATCCTCTCAAACCGAGGCTTGAACAGCGACGCGCGTATCGCGGGCACATGTTGAGCCAAACGTTGAATGTCCGGTTTGCGAACAGGTCCTACACAGGCCGAGGCCAGGCGGAATAATGGCCGCAAGGCGTAGAAGTGAGCGGCCTCGTACCGCTCGTCACGTCAAACCTCATCCTTCCTGCGCGTACAAGGGGTGAGGCTTAAGTTCGGTGATTGGATCCGCCGTCAGGATCATCCCTCAGCAATTCTTCCATCACATCAACAACTTGGCGCCGCCACCGTTAGGCAGCGTCACGGATTCAGGCTACTGTCCTACTTGAAATTTCCAAGCAAGGCAAGAGCATTAAGAACGACGCGCTTTGCGCCGACGCCCAAAAGCGCCTAACCCAGCCAAGCCGATTGCAAGACTCGCCATAATCGAGGGTTCAGGAACAGGCGGAATAGGCGGAATAGCGGAGGTATCAAAATTGTATGTCAGGGTTACTGAGGGCGTTGCGATCGTGGAAATGACCTGCTGAATATTTCCACCGCCCCCTATGAATGACTCGTTTGTTGATGAACTAGCCAAAATCTGAAAAGTACCGGCGCCTGTGAAACCGGACAGATTCGATGTGCTGAAAGCTGTGGGCGGGAGGGACAGGCTTCCTGCGATAGCGCGGCTGGCGCCGGGCGCCAATGTGATCGGTCCAAGTGCTATCAAATTACCTGAAGTTGTAGCGGATATAATGGCAGGAGGAGCCCCGGGACCTGCGACAAAGCTCAGACTTTCAGTCTCAAGGAAGCTGAATGTTTGGGCCGATGGAGCGTTGTTTGTCAGGGTGCCAGTTGCACTCGCCATACCTCCAAAGGATATGTTAACCGACGTGAGCGTTTCCATGAAACCTGGTAATGCTCCGTTTGTAAATCTGTCCAAGATGAGAACCGCATTAGAAAAGTCGGTGGCCAAAGGGCCAAACGTCACGGTCTCCAGACAAGTACCCGGTCCAATAACGTTACCTGCCGTGCAAAGGAGGGCCGCATTGGCCGTGTTCGGTGCAGTGATGAAAATCGTCGACAAAACGATGGCGCTAAGCGCACTGATCTCAGAAGTTTTCATGTTTTTCCCGTGTAGAAGGATAAGGGCGACGACCTCTGTAGGAACAGTCGCGAGTGCTCTTGGTCTAGATGATCCGCTTAGGTTTGATCTTTGATAGGCGATGTACTCGTCGATGGCGGCCGGCAAATCTGGCACATAGGGCGAACCTAGCCACATTAGGCCACCGGGGATCGTACCCCCTACCTACCTGCCCAGAGTACGGTTCCACGCCGTTGTTGGAAACCCTTGAATGGGGGGTATCAGCGCGTGCCGCCACGAGCGAACCGTGCACGCACGTCCTTGAGCTGCGAGGTGCCGGCGACCGCGAAATCGGTGAGGCTGCCGCTACGGTGACGGTTGGAACCGCCGAACGGTGCGAGCGGCTGGATATGTCCCTGACCTCTGCGTTTGGCCTGCGGATCATCTCTAAAGTGGTCACCGTAGGCTTGAGCGAAGCCCAGGCACCTCGAAGGCATCGAGACCTACAGCCGCACACTCACGCTGGACAACGTGCTACGCGCGCTGGTGAACTTCTACACTCGCGGCCTCATCAAACTGGTGGCTGAAGCGGGCAGCGGTCGGCTGCTGGGTGTCCAGGCCGTGACCCCGGAAGCCGGAAAGCTGATCCAAACTGCGGTGATGGCAATCCGCTCGCGCATGACGGTGCAGGACCTCGCCAACCAGTTGTTTCCCTACCTGACCATGGGCGAGGGACACAAGCTCTGCGCGCAGACCTTCACCAAGGATGTGAAACAGCTGTCGTGCTGTGCCGGATAACCGAAAGGACAGGCAAATGACGAACGTGGAAAACATGGGCGGAATGGGCTGGATGATGATGGGTGCCATGGGCCTGATCTGGCTCCTCATCGCGGCCGGCCTGGTCCTCGGTGTTCTTGCGCTCGTGAAATATTTGCGAGGCAAATAGGTCGATATGCAGGCGTTCAAGCTGTCCTTGGCAACGAATCTGTTCATCCAATCTGAGGCGGCCCACCGTGCCGAAAAACGCTGACCAAACGATACGGCTTGGTCGTTGTCGGAACCGGAAGAGGCGGCTGGCCGGATTCACCAACCCGGACGCAGAGCACTCCCGGGACCGTCAGGACGGCCTGCAGCCCTACGTGCTGGCGCGCGACTGCAACGGCCAGGTCGCGGCCGCCGCGCCGGCCTACCTCGTGACGATCGAGCAGGCGCTGGATGCGGTGGCGGCACGGCAGGAACGCGCCCGGCGGCTCGAAGCGATCGGAGTGGCCACGGCACGGGTCGGGGGCCACGATCCCCTGGGCGAGTACCGGCGCCAG
>JANLPT010000267.1:0-3278 GCA_031367405.1 Bryobacteraceae bacterium | reverse complement strand
GCTCAGAAAGATCGGCGAACGCACCGTGAACGGCCTGTGGGACCTGATCGGCCAGCTCGTCGACATCTTCCAGCCCCGCGAATGCGCCAACTACTTCAGCTCTTGCGGCTATGATCCAGACTGATCGAAAACCGCTCTAATGTCCGGGAGAATTGGCCAGAGTTGCAGGCCGTAACCCGCCATCAGCCCCATTGCGCGCTCGACCGGTTGCAACTGACCAAGCGCGGCAAATTCATCGAGCAGCAACAGCACCGGACGCGGCGGCTTGGCGGGCGACCGGGCCAGTTCATTGATCGCTTGTGCCACCAGCAAACGCAGCCAGCGTGAATAAGTGTTGGGCCGGTCAGGCGGCAGGATCAGAAACACCGTCGCCACATTGACCTTGAGATCGGCGAAGGCAAAATCGGATGCCGCCACGACCTGGGCTATGCGCGGGCTGTCGAGAAAATGGGTGTGGCGCTGGGCCGCCGAAAGCACCCCCGCCGCCTCGCGGTGCGATTTGCTCACATGGCGGTTGGCAGCGCGCGCGATCAACCCGTCAGCGCCATCGCTTGCCTGCATCACCGTCAGCAGTGCGGTGAAGTCATCGGGCGCGAGCGTCAGATAATCCCGAACGCTGGCGAGCGTCCGGTGTGCGGCATCGTCGTGGCAGACGACATAGAGGATGATGCCAGAGATGAGCGCCTTGGCTTCCTCGTTCCAATGCGCTTCGCTTGCCTGTTCGTCGAACACCAGCGCGTCGGCCAATGTCATCGCGTCCTCAGCCAGATCGAGGCTGTCCGCATCGAGCCGGTTGAGCGGATTGTAACGCGCGGTTGGCCGACCGGAAATGCCGAACGGGTCGAGGCAGTGAACCCCGCCGAAAGTCTCGCGCTGTCGCATCGTCACACGGGCATTCTCACCCTTGGGGTCGATACAGACGACCGAGCGATTGGCGGTCAGCAGTTTGGGAATGATCGTTCCGACCCCTTTACCCGAACGTGTCGGCGCGATGGTCAGAAGATGGGCGGGGCCATCATAGCGGAGCAACCGGCCAAATGTATCGCGCCCGATCAGCAGATCGCCCCTGTTCTTCGCCGCCGCGTTTTGCTTGAGCGCCCGATCCGTCGCCATCAGCAGCGCCGCCAGTCTGGCTCCCGCGCTTGCGAAGAAACGTGGCACCTTCGGCGCGCCAGCTTTCCATCACGGAATCGAGTTTGGCTTCCAAAACGCCGTGCCGGAGCAATCCGGCGATGACTTCGAGGTCGAGCGCATCGGCCCCCGTTGCAACCACCAGTGCACCAAGCTGCTCGACCTTGCGCGCTTTGAGTGCGCGGGCCTTATCGTTCAGTGCTTTCAGTTCAACATCATGGCCCCGGACCTTACGCATCGCGTATCTCAGATTACCGTCATGTATAGCGGCAGAGTAGGCGTAATCATTGCCGCAGACAACTGCGTCATAAAAAGAGAGGCATGAGTCACGCTAAAATGGCGAAGACAATTCGAGTGCGGCTTTACGTTTTACCAACGTCGCTTGAAAGTGAGAGATTGCTATCGTCATGGCGATCTACTATTTCTTTGCCAAAGTTGTCAGTCTCGCCAATGGATCAAGCGCGGTTGCATCGGCTGCCTACCGTGCCGCCGAACGCCTGACGGACGAACGACTTGGCCGCGACCATGACTTCACCAGCAAGGCCGGTGTCGTTCATTCCCAGATCATGCTGCCCGAAGGCGCGCCGGAGCGGCTCATCGACCGCGAAACCTTGTGGAATGCGGTCGAGGCGTGCGAAGTTCGCAAGGACGCGCAGCTTGCGCGCGATTTTGTGGCGCGCGAGTTTGTCGTGCGCGGCATGATCGCCGACCTCAACGTCCATTGGGACAAGGCTGCCGATGGCAGTCCCAAGCCCCATGTTCATGTCATGTTGTCGATGCGCGAAGTCGGCCCGGACGGCTTTGGCCAAAAGGAGCGCGACTGGAACAGCAGCGAGCTTTTGCAAGAATGGCGCAGGTCATGGGCCGATCAATTGAACACCCGCATGGCCGAGCTTGGCCTTGATGGCTGCGTCGATCACCGGACGCTGGAAACCCTAGGCATCCCGCTTGAGCCGCAGCACAAGATTGGCGCGGCGGGATCACGACGCGAGATGAACGGTGAGGATGCTGAACGCGCCGACGACCATATGCGGATGGCGCGCGAAAATGGCGACAAGATCATCGCCGATCCGGCTATAGCGTTAAACGCGATCACCCACAGGCAAGCGGCCTTTACGCTGCGCGACCTTGCCCAGTTCGTGTTCCGGCATAACCCCCGATCAGTCGTTTAGCCGCTAGCGGCTGCAGGATGCTGGCGCTTTGCGTGGAGCATGGCAACGAAGCAAAGCGCCAGAACATGAAGGTCGGAGGCTCGGCGAGCAACGCCGAATTCGTCGAGCATTTTCGACGGCTGCGCTGCGCGGGCATTCACAGTAAGGCCTATTTCATTCTCGGCGGGCCGCGCGAGACTGCCGAAACGTCTGCGGAAACGACCACTTTCACAATCGAACCCGGGGTCAGCCTTGCCTATTTCGCTATCTACAAGGAGTTCATTCCCGCGCTAAAGTTCCTGCGCAGCAAGCAAACCAAGGGGAGCGATGCTCACCAGCGTTACTCGGCGTACGAGCAACTCGACATTGTTTGGGATGCTGTCCTCGGCACCGCCCTCACTGATCCGGGCAGTGCCCCGTTCCAGGAACTGGTAGAGCAAATCGCGAGCGCGGAGGCGCCCCTTGACCCAGCCGAACTTATCGCGGTCTACGACGAGCTTTCACGGCGCGGCTTTCGTTTTTTCGACTCGTCAAATACAGCGACCAGCACGCTGATATCGCGCCCTCCTCGGAAGTATTGATCAAAGTTAATTTTGGAAACTGCGAGCAGTTTGAGGCAACGGTTGCTTCGGCGTATTTGCGTCTTTATTTGCGAAACGGCTTCGTTGAGACCTATCGCAACTTGCTTACTGATGGTTATTGAATCGATAAAGATGGATATCTAAGGATAGGATCCGTGCCGATGTCACCTCAGCGGTGGCAGTCCGCGGATGGGCTCAGACGCTGTGCTGCCTGATCCAGCGAAATCCGGACACGCCAGCCGTACCGAGCCGATCACCGGCAGGAGGTTGATTGGGGGTGCTCATCTGCTTCCTATACGCTTCCGGATGCCAACGCCAAGAGCCCCACTGGCAACAATGAGGTGATTTTATCTAATGATTTCAACTTTCGGTGGTTGCGGGGGCAGGATTTGAACCTGCGACCTTCAGGTTATGA
>JANLPT010000253.1:0-3099 GCA_031367405.1 Bryobacteraceae bacterium | reverse complement strand
CTGGTGTGGCACGAGCACTTCCGCGACGTGCGCGATGCCATCGCGTGCGAGAAGAGGCTGAAGGGATGGCTGCGGGCGCGGAAGGTGGCGTTGATCGCGGAGAAGAATCCGCGCTGGGTGGACCTCAGTGCGGAGTGGTTTGAGGAGGTCGTGATGGTCGAGGGTGAGGAGGAGTTTTTATGAAGGGAAATGGTCAGAGGTTCTTCGCTTCGCTCAGAATGACAGGTTTTTTGGGGTTCGCTTCGCGAAGGATTGCGCCGGCGCGCGTGGACACATCGCGGCGCGTCATCGCTGGTTTCTTTGCGTTCACGCTGTTTCAGGTGCTGACCATTTTTTGCGCGCACGCGGTGGATGCCGACACCTTCTCACCCGTCGTCAGCTACCAATACCTCGACACCCTCGCCGAACCCGGCACGACGATCACCAGCCCCGTGGTGAGCTACCAGTATTTCGACTGGCCGGGCGATGAGAACCTGACGTTTCAAAACAGCCCAACGGTTAGCTATTATTTCAGCGGGGGCGTCAGCGCCACTCTGACCGGCACTTTGCGAACGACCACTGGAGCGCCGGTGGCTGGAGCAGCAGTCGTCTTGATGAGGTATGACACAGTATTCTGGCAAGGCACGACTAGTCTGAGCGGGGGCTTCGTGGCCGTCAGCATCCCGGCTGCGAACTATACGATCAAGGTAACGAAGGCTGGCTATCGGACGCTGGTGGATAACCTCGCGGCCTATGCGGGCGGAAACGGAACGCTGGCCCTCGTCATCGCCGACCTGCCACTCACGGCTCCGCCGGTAGATGTAAATAGAACACCCCTTTTGTCCGCGTTCGGCACGACGACAACAGGGAGTTCAGGGAGTTCGCTCCAGGCTTATTCGGGTGGCGCATTCACCACTGATACGAATACGACGCTGTTTCCCGACAAGATGACGATTGTGCTTTGCCACGGATGGCGGAGCGGTCCTTCGGAATGGGCACTGAACATGGCTCAATTTATCACTGCGCGAACTGCTTTGTCACCGCCTCCAAATATCGTGGTATGGGACTGGGAAGATGCCGCCGCAGGGAACATCCTGAGCATCGCGGGGAAGATCGACGTGGCGGCGAAGGAAGGCCGCAGCCTCGGCGAAGCACTCCAGCAGGCGCTCGGCGCGGATTACAGCCAGCGTGTGCATTTCATCGGGCACAGCCTGGGGACGATCGTGAATCGGTATGCGTGCGATTACGTCCACGCGGGTTTTCCGCCAGAGGACCGCGATTCGATGAACTCCCCAACGCCTTGGCTCACATCACAGACAAGGCCGCATGTGACACTGCTGGATGAAGCGGAAATCGCCACGGTCGTCGGAACGCAATTTGTCACCTCGACATTGACCGCTTCCATTCTTGCTGGAGCAAAGGAAGGAGCCGCGACGGCTGCGAGAAACTGGAAGTCACCGATCCCAAAGGATGCCGTGTGGGTGGATAACTACATTTCGCTGGTCGGCATCGAGCATGACGCAGCGGTGAATGTCTGTTTGCTGAAAGCTGCTGAGACAACACTGAACCCGGTCGCCGTGCATGCTTACTCGCATGAATGGTATCGTCAGTCTGTTGTTCCCGCAGTTGGATTTCCGTTCCCGCCGATGGGATTCAACCGGTCCTTTGAGAAAGCTCTCACTTTTCCACCCACGGGGACTGGCATGACACCCGGTAAACTCTGGATCGAGAATACTGCCACCGCCGATCCGCTGGATATGACCTTGGACACTATTACCGATCTCGGCGAATGCACGCGGCAGCTCTTGGCAGCTTATGCGGTGCAAACGGGCAAAAAGGTGAAAGAGAAAGTGGGAACCGCCGTCGGACAAGTCGTGCATACGGGAGAAGCGGCGGCGATCGAACTCGTGAACGATGCGGATAAGTATGTGGTGAAGCCTTTGGACGCGACAGGGCGGGCGATCATGAATGGCTATATGACAGGCATCGAAGTGGCAGGCGACATCCGCGCCGCAGTCATCCACAAAACCGGGCACGTAGCCACCGAGACCAAGGAGAAGGTCGGCGATTTGATCGATGCCACGCAGGATTTCGCACACAACGCGATTAACTCCGTCAGCCCGGATAGCATCCAGTTTGGGCGGCTGACGATTCCGTTCATCCGCATCCGCCTGATGACACAGGCAGCACCGCAATTCGCAGGAATCCGCAGCGGACTTGCGGCGGGCGCCGTGGGGCAGCCCGCCTACGCATGGATGACCATGCATGTTCCCGCGGACGCAGGCTTTCTCGCGTTCGATTTCACCGTCACCGGGCAGCCCGCCGAGGATCGCATCGTCTGTGCGATCAACGATCAGAATGTTTTCAATCTGCCAGCCAAATTCGCTCCCGATAATGTCCCATCCAGCACGGACTTGATCGACGTTTCAGCGTTTGCCGGGGAGGACATCGAGCTTTTCTTCGGGCTGGCGGGCGGGACTTCCACGAATTGCGAGGCGGCGATCGATGGCATTCGATTTGTGACCATGCCGACTCCGAAAGTGGGCGTCGTGATGAGCGGGCCAAACCTTGCGGTGAAATGGCCGGCAGCAGCAAGTGAATGGATGCTCGAATCCACAGACTCACTCACCGCGCCGGACTGGCAGCCGGTGCCGATGACGGGCGTGACCGTGGAAAGCGGCGTGGCGACGGTGGAGCAACTTGTATCCGGGCCGCAAAAGTTCTTCCGATTGCGGCGAAATCCATGAGCGTGCTGATTTACATCAGAACGAGCATCTCGAGTTTCCACCCAGTGCGGCAATTGCGCTACGCGAGCAGGTTTTCCCAGCCGGGACTTCCGGCGAAGTGCCCGTTGATGGGGTGAGACATCGGACGCGACACGATCGACACGATCGAAGACCCGACGCGCTGGGTCGGCGACACGGAACTCGTCCACCTCGCCCACAGCCTAGCCGTGCCGTGGATGCGCTTTTTCCAAACGCGATCCGGCGAACCCTGCGGCGAAAGTAGCCGCCCCGTGCCCACCGCTCCGCAGAAGCACGAACTCGTTTCGGAGCGAGAGGGGAAAGGGGGTGAGGAATGAAGCCGAGAAGAGGAGCGACGGCCGCCCGGCAGAGAAGC
>JANLPT010000215.1:0-4880 GCA_031367405.1 Bryobacteraceae bacterium | reverse complement strand
CTCGAATGGTCCCGACAACGGCTCGATGGTGGCCCCGGACGATGTCCGTGCCGTGGCGGAAGATGAGGGCATTCCGATCTACGTCATCTCGACCAGCGATGTCAGCCGCGACGCCATATCGAGCGCCGTCTTCCGGCGGCTGGCCACGCGCACGGGCGGCAAGGCTTACTTTGCCAAGACCTGGCAGAAACAGGTGGAGGCCTTCGAAAATATTCGCGAAGATCTGGGCAACTCCTACACCATCACTTATTATCCGAAGCCAAATCCGAATGAGGGCTTCCGCAAAATCGGCGTCGAGATTCCGGCGGATACGGCGAAGAAGATGCGCGTCAAGGGCCGGCCCGGCTACCGTCCGCGGTCGACTTAACGGCCGATCACGAAACAAAGCCAATTTCGCATAAGGCAGAGGCCCCCTTACAGTATCGCGTACCCTTGCAAGTTTGAGAGCGGGAAATTGCGGTAAGTCGTTGATAGTGCTGTACTTGGATGTTTGCGTTTTGCTGTTAACGGTGTCATCATAAACACTCACTTCCCCCGTGTAGCTGCTAACTCATTGATTCCATAACAATGGGGTCGCAGCACCACCGACCCCAGCCTCCTGAAAATAGGGGGAGCGTGGGGGTAGTGTTTTTCGCGATGGCGGGGGGCGGCGTTGGCTTGTATGCTTATTCTCGTTGGGGCTGATCCGGGTAGCGACCAGTAAGGCCCGCTTACTGGTAAGCAATGGCCTCGTCCATCGCGGAATGTCCGTATGGCGTACCGGCCACGAGCGAATCGGGCGAAGTTACCGGGTTTCGATGTCCGAACCGGCCGACGCGGGTGCCGCCGTACTCAGGAGCGGAAGCGGCACGGTTGCCTTTCCGGCGCTCGCAGTTTTGAAGCCAGCGGTTCGGGGGGCGAACGCGGTTAGAAGGCCAAGCGCAGACCGAAGCGGAAGGTCCGTTGGGTCTGGTTGGCGGCGGTGATGCGCAAGAAGTTGGCGGGGCTGGTGACGGTGACGTTGGGATTTTGCAACTGTGGTGTATTGGTCACGTTGAGGCCTTCGGCGCGGAACTGCAGGTTGAAGCGTTCGGTGACATTGAATGAGCGGAATAAGCCGCTGTTCATGTTGAAGAAGCCGGGTCCCCGGAGGTTGTAGAGGCCCATGTTGCCGAAGCGCGCGCCGCTGACTGCGGCGAAGGAGGATGGGTCGTAGTAGGGCGAGCCCAGGCCAACGCCGCCCAATTTGCGGGCTTCGCCGATCTGGTCGGCGACCTGTACATTGCCGGGCGCGTTGAGCGAAGCGCCATCGGAGAGGACGGTGAACGGGTTGCCCGACACCATCGAGACCGAAGCGTTGATCTGCCAGCCGCCCAGCATCATCGCGCCCGGGCCGCCGGTGAGGAACTTCTTCCCTTTGCCCACCGGCAGTTCGTAGGTCAAGGCCGTCTGGAAGACCTGGTTGCGATCGAAAGCGGCCAAGGCGCGATTCTTGCTGAACTGGGACGGCACGTAGAAGGCGAGCCCATTATCGGAGTTGCCACCCGACTGGCCGAGGCCACTGCCATTGTTGGCACCGCCGGGAACCGTCGAAATCGTCTTCGACCACGTGTGAGACATGGTCATGAAGAAGCCGCTCGCGAAACGCCGGCTCAGATTGCTCTGCCATCCGTCGTAACGCTGATACCCCATCGGAATAAAGAAATTCCGGTCGACCCCGACGCCGAATTGGCCAAGCAGGGGCCGCCCGTTGACGCCCGCACCCGGTACGATACCGGCATTGCCGTTGAAGTAAGTGACACCTTGACGAATGGAGCGGGTACCGGCGTAGCCGGTCTGCAGCACGAAGCCACCCCAGATCTCACGCTGAATCGTGAAGTTGTAGGACTGGATGTAGCCCCGCCGGAATTTACCGGCCTGTAGGGAGTTAGTCGAGATGGTGTTCGGAATGTCGACCGTGCCCGCCTGAACGTCGGGGAATTTGACGGACGGAATGCCGGCGGCAAGCGTGCCCGCCGGGACGAAGCCGTTAGCCTGAATGTACTCGTCGACAATCACCGCCGGGAAGGGACTACGCAGCGGGCGGCTGACGGGATAAGGATCGTTGGTGATGCCGTAGCCGGCGCGGAGAACGGTCTTCTGGTTCAGGCGGTAAGCCATACCGAGACGGGGTGCCCACATGATTTTGATGGCCTCGGTACCGGCGTTGCGCGGCACACTACCGCGGCCGCCGATGAGCACCTTATTGGTGACCGGATCGTAGCGTTCGATACCGAATTCACCACGGCTCATGATGGGGAAGTGCTCCATGCGCATGCCGATATTCAGGGTGAGCTTGCGATTCACCTGCCAGTTGTCACGAATGTAATAACCCTGCTGGAACTCGCGGGTTCGCATCGGATCATAGAACTGATAGGCCTTGCCAAACTGGCCAGGCAAGCCCAGCAGAAACGAAGCATAGGCGTTGAAGTTGTTGGCCGCAGGACCGCCGTTCAAGCCGGTGACGCCATTATTAAAAGTGAAGGCGCCGCGAGGACTATAGCCATTTAGCTCGGGCTGCCAGTGGTTCATCTGGTGATGAATATAGTCGATGCCCATGCGGATGTTGTGCGCGCCCTTGGTCCAGTTCAAATTGGCGACGTAGGTGAAGACCTTATCGTCGCGCACCACGGGGCTCCAATTGTTGGTATTGCCCAGCCCGGTGTAGCCGCTGATGTTGAAGATGGGGAAGCCACTCTGGCGAATATCGGGACCGTTGGTGCCGGGGATCTTCAAAATATCGGTGCCGATGTTCTTGCCGTAGTCCGGTCCCACGGTGTCATGATGCATGAGCGTGCCGCCATAGTTGGCGTCAAACAGCAAGGACGGAGTGAAGACGTAGCTGATACCGCCGCCGAAGACGTCGGTCTTATTGTTGCCCGTGCCGATGCCGGCCGCGCCGGCCGCGCCGCCCGGATAACCAGCGAGCGCGGCACCCAGCGGCGCACTGGCCGTCACGGGGGCGATCATGACGCTGTACTTGCCAAAGACGTTGGTTTTCGAATTCGGCGTCCAGTTCACTTTCACGTCCACCATGTCGCGCTTGAAGTAGTAGGGCGCGGCGGCGAAGAAATTGTTGGCCTGGCCGGTACCGGCGTTGGGGAGAGGAATGAACCCTTGGAGGATGCGGGCGGCCGGGCTCCAACTGGCCTGGGGCACTTGATTATTGGCAAACGGCGTACGGTTTTGCCCCAGGTTGTTGCCGGTGGAAGGATCGTAGACCGTGGCCAAGCCCGCGAAGTTACCATCGCGCACTTGCGGGGTGGGAACGCTGAGCAAGCCGTTGCCGCGCTCGGCGGTGGTGGTGCGCTCCCAGGAGGTGAAGAAGAAGAGCTTGTCCTTGATGATCGGGCCACCGAAGGTGCCGCCGCCCTGGTTATCGATGCGCTGGGGAGTATTGGGCCCGGCGGGCGTGTTGGGATTGAAGAACAGGTTCTTGGCTCCCCACTTGTGGTTGGCGTGATAGAGGAAGGCGACGCCATGGAAGCGGTTGCTGCCGGACTTGGTGTTGACGGAAATTGCCGCGCCGCCCGCCATGCCCTGTTCGGCGTCGAAGCTATTGGTGGAGATATTGACGGCTTCGATGGCTTCAAGCGCGGGGACATAGAGCGAGTGATGGGGCAGCCAGGTCATGACGCTGGCCGCGCCATCGATGCGGGTATTGTTCGAATTGCGGGCCGCGCCATTGACGTTAGTGGTGAGGGCGCGGGCGGGCGTATCGGTGCTGGCGTTCTGGAAGTTGGAGGGATTGGCACCCGGGACAAAGTCGATCAGGCTTTGGAAATTGCGATAGCCGCTAATCGGAATCTGGGTCGCCTCTTTGCTGGAGATATCCGTATGCAAATCGCTCTTATCGCTTTGCAGTTGCACCACTTCGGCCCCGACCGTAATCGTCTCGCTGACGTTGCCGACTTTCAGCGGCGCATCGACGCGAGCAATGTTATTGGCGGCGATGGGGATGTCTTTGGCTTCGAAGGAGGTGAAGCCGGCGGAGGCGATCTTCACGGCGTAGACACCGGGTGGAATGTTGCGGATCTCGTAGACGCCGCGGTCGTCGGTTTTCGTTTCGACGGAGTAGCCGGTGGCCGGGCTCTTGATCGAAACGGTCGCGCCGGTGATGGCGGATTGTTGTGGATCGGAGACGTTGCCAACGAGGTTGCCATAGAGCACCTGGGCGCTGGCGGTGCCGGTAAACAGGCCTGAATACAGAACTGTCGCGGAGAGGAGAGCGAGAACGGATCGAGTGATATTCACACGGATCCCCTTTCATTAATTCCTAGTAAGCGCAGACGTTAGGCAGATTGTAGTGCATTGGATTCACGGAGGCAAGGGTCGATTTTTGAGCGTGGCGAGATCACGCTCGATGGCGGCGGCGAGGGGGGGTTGGTGCCAGCGGACGGCTTCGGCCCGGGCGCGCTCCAGAATTTGGACGGCCCGGGCGGTGGCCTGGGCGGTGGAACTGGCGCGGGCGTGGGTGGCACCGAGGGCGTAGAGGAAGCCGGGAGATTGATCGTCAATGGGGTCGACGGACTGCTCGAAGGCGGCGATCGCCTCGGGGAAACGGCGCTGGTTGGCGAGGATGCGTCCGAGGTGGAAGTGGGCGAGGCGGAGGCTGGGTTGGGCGGCGATGGCGCGGCGGTAGAGGGTGGCGGCACGGTCCCAAGCGCCGCTCTGTTCGACGACCGCTCCCCAGCTATCCAACGCTTCGGCGTGGCGGGGATCGGCGGCGACGGCCGCTTCAAAGGCCTTCTGGGCTTGGGGGAAACGGTCAGCCTGGAAGCAGAAAACGCCGAAGTTGTAGTGGGCTTCGGCGTTATGGGGTTCCAGTTCGATGGCTTGGCGGTACGCGGCCTCGGCCTCCT
>JANLPT010000205.1:0-3547 GCA_031367405.1 Bryobacteraceae bacterium | reverse complement strand
CTCATGGCTTTGCCCAATGACGTAACTACGGAACAGCGCGCCGCTATCGAGCAGTTGGCCCAGGAACGCATGAAGTCGGGCGCGGCTCGACTCTCTTCGGGACTGCAAAAACTAACGATCTCCGCGAGCGGCGAAGATTATGCGGCGATGCAACAAGCTTCGGCGCAGATGCGGGAGGGCCTAGCTGAGTTTGAATCGGGAATCGCGGCCCGGCGTTGGCTCGCGGAAGGAAAGGAGCCACGCAATCTGGCGCTTGACTGGTTCAAACGCGAGATGAACTTGGCGTCTCCCGTCCGCCCCGAAGAGCCACGCACGATCTTGGGCGTGACGCCGTTTCATCTCTTCACGATGCTGTTGCTCATCTCTTTTGCGCTGGCCATGGTGGCGATGTACTTTTTCAAGATGCGCCGGGCGGCGGCGTTGTTTGGGCGTATTGATCCGGACGCGAAACCGCCTCTTACCGGCGGGCCGGAGCCAAGTGCACCGGTGGGGCCTCCGGCGGGAGGTTCGCCCGCGGCTCCCGCATCTGGCGGAGATACCCCTAAACCAGGCGATAAACCGGCCGACCCACCTGGCGAACCTCCCCAAGCGCCGCCACCGGCTGATGCTTCCACGGGTAGGGGTGACAACGCCGGACCAATCGCCGGCCGGGCCGTCGAATTGTGGCAAGCGAGAGGGCGGCCGATGGGTTCGCCGAAGATCGACTGGATGCAAGCCGAGGCGGAACTCGCTAAACCCGCCGCCGCGCCCGCAACAGCGCGTCCTGCTCCGCAGACGAACTTAGGGCCCGTCGTAACGGCGAATTGGAAAGGGCAGCTACGCGTGGGGAGCATCATCCCGGAGACGCCCGGGGTGAAGACATTCCGCTTCCTCGCCACGGCGCAGGACCAAACTCTTCCTTTCACCTTCGTGCCCGGCCAATTCCTCAACCTCTCGTTCTGGATCGGAGGGGCGAAGATGAACCGCTCGTACTCCATCTCCTCTTCTCCGGCGCAACGCGACTACGTCGATCTGACCGTTCGGCGCGAACCCCGCGGTGCCGTCTCCCGGCACATGGGCGATCTTCTGAAGGTGGGCGACCGGATCGACATGGGCGGCCCGGTGGGAAAATTTACCTTTACGGGCACCGAGGCGGACAGCATCGTGCTCCTGTCAGCCGGCGTGGGGATCACGCCAATGATGAGCATCGCGCGCTACCTCACTGCGCAGTCCTGGCCGGGCGAGATCTTTTTTGTCTACACGTGCCACTTTCTGGCCGACTTTATTTTTGCCGATCAACTAACGGCCCTGGCTCGCCAGAATCCGAAACTGCACCTGCTGGTGACCATCTCGAAGCCAGAGGGCACCAATTGGAAAGGGCCGCGCGGGCGCATCACGAAGGAATGGCTCGCGCAGTCGATTCCGGATCTGGCGGCGCGGCGAGTGCATGTATGCGGTCCACCTTCGATGATGGATGCGGCCAAGGCCATGCTCACCGAACTCGGAGTAGCGCCGGAGCGATTGAAGACGGAAATATTCGGCACAGTGAAGCCCGCACCGGCTGCCCCAGGGACCACGGCCACCCCGGCTACCCCGGGGACTGGGCCGCTCGTCACATTTTCAAAGAACAACAAATCGGCAAAAATCCGGCTGGATCTCAAGAGCGGAGATAGCCCTCCGAAGCAGACGATCCTTGAGCTCTCGGAAGAACTCGGCATCGGGATCGAATTCTCCTGCCGCGTCGGTACCTGTGGTGTTTGCAAGGTGAAGATGACTTCCGGCGAGGTCGAGATGGAGGTGCAAGATTCACTCGATGACGCCGACAGAGCCAGCCACATCGTTCTTGCTTGCCAGGCAAAACCTATCGCTGAAGTCGCCGTGGAAGCCTAGCCATGAAAGAACGCGAAGGCATCGTCCTCACCGGTGGCGTGACCGTCTTGTTGTTGGCATGGCTGGGTTTCTTTTTTCACCAGTCCCCCCGTTTTCCGGGCGGCGGAGTGGGCTCGGCATTCGGGATCGCCGCAACCGTTTTGATGCTGGTGCCGCTGGCCTACCCCATCGCCAAGCGTATTCCGTTCTTTCGTGATCGAATCACCAAGCACGTGTCGTTGCAGACATTGCTGACGATCCACGTTTACACCGGTATCTTGGGCCCTTTACTCGCGATCGTTCATACGGGTCACAAATTCGACAGCTCACTGGGAATTGCTCTCACCGCTGTCATGCTGCTGGTGGTCGTCAGTGGATTTGCCGTCCGCTATCTACTCACTTATGTCAACCAAGAGATTAAAGACAAATTGATTCTTCTCGAAACTGGCCGGGGCGATCTTGATTACGCGTGGGGAGTGCTAGCGAGCGCACCCATGGAATTGAGAGCGCTTCCGAGGGCGCCTATCTTGGCTACCGGACTGGCATCCGTCGGGATCCAGATTCCTTACGGCGGCCCCGCCGGTGAAGTTATTCGTACGGCCGAAGGAGTGGCGGATCTGGAGTTCGCCGTCCGCACCGATGAGCTATTTAAACGATGGTTCGGGATATCTTTGAAGTTACATATTGTGATGTCAGTGATCCTGTATCTGTTACTCGCGCTTCACATCGGTTCTGGGTTTTACTTCGGGCTGAGGTGGCTGCGATGAAACGAGCGCTGCTTTGGCTCGCCGCATTCGCCGTCCTTGGCACCGCAGCCGCCTACGCCGTACTTCACTACCGGCCTGCATCATCCGCGCTGAAGCAGTTTGTCAGCCCGGGCGCTTTATCAGCCCGACATGCCTACCTGGGCGATCGTTGCGAATCGTGCCATGAGCCAAACGTAGGGGTGACCGACGTGAAATGCCTAACCTGCCATGCCAACTCCGAACGGTTACTCAGCCGCCAACCCACCGCCTTCCACGCGAGTATAGGCGAATGCGCGGCTTGTCACATCGAGCATCAAGGCACGAGCGTCCGCGCCATCCCGATGGACCATGTGACACTGGCGAAGATCGGCGACCGTACCCTGGTCCGCGCTTCCGCCACGGATGCGGCCAGCGCCGCCACGCTGAAATCGATGCAGACTTGGTTACGAATTCGTATTCCTGGACAGCTTGATGAGACCACCACTCGCGAGGCGCTGAACTGCAACGGATGTCATGCCACCAAAGACCGGCACGTGGGATTTTTTGGCAAAGACTGCGCGCAATGCCACGCGACCACCACCTGGAGAGTTTCCGGATTTCAGCATCCCGCTCCCAGTAACTTAGACTGCGCGCAGTGCCACCAAGCTCCGCCCAGCCATTACATGATGCACTTCGACATGATTTCGAAGAAGATTGCGGGCCAGGAGGATGAGCGGGTGGCCGGCTGCTGTGGAGCGGCCAACGTAACTCAGTGTTTTCGCTGCCACCAAACCACATCCTGGAGCGACATCCGAGGCGTCGGATTTTACAAGCATCATTGACCAGTGTTGAATTCGATTTCAAAGAAAGAGAAGGGAATAAAAAATGAGTTGTTGTAGCGATGTGATGAAACCAATCGAGGCGTCTTCGTGCTGTACGCCGAAAGATACGGTGGCAAAGGCCGCGCAAGCTAT
>JANLPT010000202.1:0-35848 GCA_031367405.1 Bryobacteraceae bacterium | reverse complement strand
CACCTGACAGGCGCGCTCCAGCCGGTACATCCGCACGAAAGCTTGCGCGACGTTTTCGCCGCACGTCAACAAACCATGGTTGCGCAGGATCAACACATTCCGGTCACCGAGATCGGCGGCAAGCCGCGCGCGCTCCTCCAGGTCCAGGCTGGGCCCCTCAAAGTCGTGATACGCCACCGCGTCGTCGTAGCCAAGGGCGTACATGCTGATCGGCAGCAACCCGCATTCGAGCGCCGCCACCGCCATCCCGGCCACCGTGTGCGTGTGCATCACGCAACCGGCATCGTGGCGCATCATGTGGATCGCGCTGTGGATCACAAAGCCCGCCGGATTAATCTCCTGGTTCTGCTCGCCGACGATGTGGCCGTCGAGGTCCACCTTCACCAGATTCGAAGCCGTCACTTCGTCGAAGCGATAGCCATAAGGGTTGATCAGAAAATGATGCTCCGGGCCGGGGACCCGCACCGTCGTATGGGTCCAGATCAGTTCCGACCAGCCGAAATGGTCGATCATGCGGTAAGCGGCGGCGAGTTGGACGCGCAGTTCGCGTTCGGTACACATTGCCCACTATTATGAAACTATGTGGACTTCTGTGGCGGCTGGCGCGTTGGCCTTGGCGGTGATCATCGGTGCTTTCGGCGCGCACGCGTTACGAGATCGGCTGGATGCCTATTCCATGGGCGTTTACGAAAAGGCCGTCTTCTATCACTTCGTCCACGCCCTGGGCCTACTCGTCGTCTCCCTGATGCCGCGCGAGGCGAAAACCGGATGGGTCTGCGGACTCCTACTAGCCGGGATCGTGCTCTTCTCCGGATCGCTCTACGCCCTCGCCCTCACTGGCATGCGCGCGCTAGGAGCAGTGACCCCATTGGGAGGCCTATCCTTCATCGCCGCCTGGCTGCTATTGGCCTATACAACGGCAAAGCGCGCGTAGCAGCGGCTGACCCATTTTCAGTCAGGCGGAACGCATTACATGACCGGGATCTATCGGTTGGATGTACTGGAAGTGGCAGTAACGCGAGTGCGTAGGAGGGACCGGATTACTGATGGTCTGGTGAACATCAAGTTGGGAGGTAGGGGGTTGGCAATGGCCCCGTTGGGCCAACGGGCACTGGATTTCGGGATTAGCTCGTCAACGGCAGTAGCTCGCGCAAGCGCCGGTCGCGCAGGAAGAGCGAACCCCACACCATCGCGCCAAAAAACACCGGTACCGGCCACATGCCGTCGCCCGTGCGAAGATGGCTGGCGACGGCGCCGCCCAAATAGCCGGTCATCAGGATCGCGCCCAGCACCGCCGTTCGCGGGACGATGAAGAGTAGCGCGCAGACCAGTTCGAGCCCGCCGATCGTGGGCACGAGCGGATCCGGGTAGCCCAGTTTCCGGGTTCCTTCCAGCACGAAATCGGCTTGCCGGAAGGCGTTGACGGCACCCGAGAGCAGCATCAGCGCCGGGATAGCCATTAGCACGTATCCGGTCCAAATCATTTTTTTCGACGATGTTTCAAGCATTTCCAGGTCCTTATGACGGTCGGGGTTCGTCAGAATGTGGCTTACGCGCGGCAGCTTACCGGATCGGCCGCACGATGATCTTGGCCATGGAGCAGCCGCGTTCTACCTGCGCGCTACAGGCGCGAAACTTCAGGTTCTTGTCGAAGCAGACTTGCACTTCTTTGAGGAAGCGGCCTTGGCAATCTACGGAGACCATGTTGGATTTAAGGCCGGGATTGGCGGCGACAAACTTCTGCTCTAAGGCGGCGGGAGAGAACTCGACGTGATCGGCGGTGAGCGTCTTGAGTTCAGGCGGAATCCTGACCGTGGCCCAGGTGGACAGAATGTTCTCAAAGTACTGTTGCGACGTCAGGCCAGAGCAGGTACCGTGGGTGCGCCATTCGTGAGTCACCAGACGTTGCGAGGGCATGATCTCGAGGATGTCGCGCTTCAGAGAGGCCGGCAGATTGAGGCCATCGGTGGTGCATTGCTCGGGCCAGCCGCGCTCAAACTGCGGCCACAAGCCATGGACGACGAAGCCATACTTCTTGGGGCCGGCACATTGAAAGCGATCGCGCGCGCCGGCCGGACTGGCGCAAAAGTCCGGTGACCAGGACAGACTGAGGACATAGAAGTCGAATTCGCCGGGAGCGGCGGCACGGCGTGGTTGGGCGCTGAGGCTGGCCACCGTAAGCAAGACGGGCAGCAGGAGAAAGATGGGTCTGGGCATCAATCGCTATTATAGAGAACGCATGAGCACCAAGATTGAGCAAGTGTCCTGGGGCGGTTGGCCCAATTGTTATCGCCTGTCGAACCGCGAAGTCGAGTTGATTTTGACCGCCGATGTAGGCCCGCGCGTGATTCGCTGCGGCTACTTGGGAGGGCCCAATGTCTTCAAAGAATTTTCGGAAGAACTGGGCGGCTGCGGCGAAGACAGCTGGAAAATTCGCGGCGGCCATCGGGTATGGGTGGCGCCCGAACGCGCCAATATTACGTACGAACTCGACAACCATCCCGTGCAGGTGACGGCCACCCGCGATGGGCTCGAAGCCACTTCGCCCATTGACCATCGCACCGGCTTGCAAAAGACGCTGACCCTTAAACTCGACGGCCGCCGCGCTACGGTCACCAATCGGGTGACCAACATGACGCTCTTCCCGATCAACTGCGCCGCCTGGGGGCCGACCGTGATGGCCCAAGGCGGGCTCGGCATCACCGGCTTTCCGCCGCGCGGCTCCCATCCGCAAGACCTGGAACCCGTCAATCCGCTCGTGATGTGGAGTTACACCGACTTCAGTGACCCGCGTTGGCGCTTTACCTCGAAATATGTCACTTTGCGGCAAGACCCGCAAGCCAAAACCGCGCAGAAGCTGGGCCTCTTTAATCCCCATACGTTGGGGGCTTACTTACTCGACGGGCACTTATTCCTCAAACAGTATCACGCGAACCCCGCTAAGACTTACGCGGACATGGGTTGCTCCTATCAGTCATTTACGAACTGCGACATGCTGGAGTTAGAAACAATGGGCCCTTACGAGTTAGTGGCACCGGGTGGGCATACCGAATTCACTGAGACTTGGAGCCTGGACCAAGGCGTCGAACTGACTGAGATCAGCGATGCGTCGCTCGATGCGATCTTACTCCCTCGCCTGGTATGACGAGCAAGGGGAAACGGCTTTGGCCAGGGATTTACGACCACGTCGCAGGTGGCGGCGACCATTTTAGACCAAGCCTGGGCCGATGATGCCGTGGCCTTTGAGGCCGCGACGCTCAGCAAAAATGGGATGGGCAAGCCTTAAGGTGAAGGCAGGCTAAACGCGAACACGCCGCTGCCGGCGGGCATGACGATCATTTGCTTGCCGTTAACGCTGTAAGTCATCGGGTTACTCGCCATGGTGCCGCCCAGGTTGATGCGCCATAGCTCCTTGCCACTCTCGGCATCGAGGGCGAAAAAATAGCTCTCCATGGCCGTTTTCTCGCGGCTGATCCAGCCGCCGGTGCTGCCAAAGAGTAACTTACCCGCCGTCGTCATCACACCGGACCAGGGCTTCGTATGCATCTTGTGTTCCCACATCCGTTCGCCGGTTTTAGGATTCAACGCGCGGATCGCCCCCCAGCCGGGCTCTTCCGGCAAATCGATTTCAGGCACGCTGCCGATGTAATGATTGCCCGGAATATACTCGGCATCGCCCTTCCGGTAAAGCCCCTTATTTTCCCAAGCCGTCAGATAGAAAAAGCCGGTTTGCGGGCTGTAAGATGGCGAATACCAGTTGGTGGCCCCCTGCACTCCGGGCCATAAGTAAGTGCCTTGGGGCGAAGGGTCGATGTTCGGTTTGCGAATCGGCCGCCCCTGTGCCGTAAAGCCATTGTTCCAGGTCTGCGTAGCGAAGGCTTTGCCCAGCAGGAACTCACCGGTGGTGCGGTCGAGCACATAGAAAAACCCATTCCGGTGCGCCCAATAGACCATCTTACGCGGCTTACCTTGCCACTCGCCATCCACTAACACGGGCACTTGTACGGCATCCCAATCGTGCACGTCGTGCGGCACGAACTGGAAGTGCCATTTGAGCTTGCCGGTGTCGGCATCAAGGGCGATCGCGGAGTCGGAATAGAGGTTGTCGCCGGGCCGGACATCGCCATTCCAATCGGGCGACGGATTGCCGGCGCCCCAGATAATCAGGTTCTGCGCCGGGTCATAAGCGCCGGTGACCCAGGTCGGTCCGCCGCCGCGTTTCCACGCGTCGCCGCTCCAGGTTGCGCTGCCGGGTTGGCCCGGTTCAGGAATGGTCCAGAAGCGCCAGCGGCGTTCGCCCGTCTTCAGATCGTACGCATCGAGGAAACCGCGAATCCCATATTCGCCGCCCGCAATGCCGGTGATCACCATATCCTTAACGATCAGCGGCGCACCGGTGAGGCTATAGCCGTTTTTCGATTCGGCCACCTTCACATCCCACAGCACCGCGCCGGTCTTGGCGTGCAGCGCGACTAAGTGCGCGTCGACGGTGCCCACGATGACGCGGTCGCCCACTACGGCCACTCCCCGGTTCACCTGTCCACAGCAAGTATTGATCTTGTCCGGCAAACTGCGGCGATAGCGCCAATAGGGCCGCCCCGTAGCCGCGTCCAAGGCCACTACATTCGATGGTGGCTCGCTCAAGTACATCACTCCGTCGACCACCAGCGGCGTGGTCTCGATGCGCTCCGTGACCGGCATCTGGTACACCCAGGCGACTTTCAGTTGGTCGACGTTGGTGCGATTCACCTGGTCGAGTAAGCTGTAGCGCCAGCCTTTGTAAGAGCCCGAGTAAGTGGTCCAGTTTTGCGGCTCGGCGTCGGATTTCAGCAGGCGTTCCGGAGTCAGCTGCGCCCAGGTTATCCCGCCGAGCATAAATAAAGTAACAATTCTCATTCCGCACTCCTGGGCCGTTGCAGCGACCATAAATAAGCCACTAAGTCTTGTAACTCAGCTTCCTGAAGCTTGCCTTGATAAGACGGCATTACAGAGGTCTTCTGTACGATAAACTTACGAAAGTCGCGTTTGGGCAAGGTGAGTAAGCCCTGGGCCGGATGCAGGATCTGCACATGGTAAGTGTCTTCATTCAGTAGGAAGCCTTTGTACGGAGTGCCGTTTTCAAGGACGATGTCGGCCATCCAGTAGGCTTGGTCGACCTGGGCATTGGGCTCCAGAATCGACTTACGCAATTGATCGGGCGGCCGCCGGGAGCCGACGAAGGAGAGGTCCGGCCCATTCACTCCGCCGGCACCTTTCACCAAATGGCATCCGGCGCAGCCTCGGGAGGCGAACAGCATTCTGCCGCGCCCGGCGTCGCCGGCGGGCGCTTTCGCCGGGCCGGCCTTGGCCAGCGTCCGCACAAACGCGATCACTTGCCATACTTGATCGCTCGAGAAGAAGCTGCCAGGCATGGCCGTTCCCTCAATGCCATCCGAAACGTTCTTGAGCAGCGCGGCATCGCTCGAGCCGTGGAAAAGGACGCCCGTGGTGAGGTCAGGCCCTTTGCCTCCCTGGCCGGCCAGGCCATGGCAATCGGCACAATGGGAGCGAAAAATCCGCGCGCCGGCGGCGACGTCAGCCGCAGTGGTGTGCGGATTCTTGATGTCCTGCGCGAGAGCCGCAGCGGCGATGAGCCATACGACCGGAAAGACGGGGAAAGATGTCATGCAGGCGTATCATACAGGAACCGAACGTGGACTGCCTTAGTGCTGTCCCCGCACCGCCGGAAATCTTCCTCGCCGATGTTCCGTCGCGATAGCAGTTACTCGTACCGCAGCGCGTCAATCGGGTTAATTTCAGAAGCCTTCACCGCCGGATAAATTCCAAACAGGACCCCCACCGCCACCGAGACCGTGAAGGCTATAATCACTGACTCCGGCGTGATGATGGTCTTCCATTCGGCCGTCCGCGCGATCAGCCAACTCAGGAAAAAGCCGAAGGCCACGCCCAGTAATCCGCCGCCCGTGGAGATCATCACGCTCTCCGTCAGAAACTGCCGGACAATGTCCTTGCGGCGCGCGCCCGTGGCCCGGCGAATGCCGATTTCGCGCGTGCGTTCGAGCACCGTCGCCAGCACAATATTCATGATGCCGATGCCGCCGACGAGTAGCGAAATCGCGGCGATGGCCACCATCACATAAGTGAAGATGGTCTGCGTGCGCTTTTGCTGTTCGAGCAATGCGGCCGGGATCGTCACCGTGAAGTCCTGGGTGTTGTTGTGCGTTGAATTCAGCACCGCCGCCACCACCTTGGCCACTTCCACCGAATCCGCCTCCGCTTTCAGGCGTAAGTCGATACCGTCCAGCGGATCCTTCAAGTAACTACTCATGTCCCAAAAGCGATATTGAAAGCTATTCAGCGGCACATAGACAATATTATTCAGATCTTCCATCTTGCCGCCGGCACCTTTGCCGGAAGTAGAAGGCACTGTCTCAGCTAACACACCAACCACTTCCAGCCACGAGTCATTCAACTTAATATGCTTACCGACTGCCGGACCATAGCCCAGCAAACTTACTTTAGCGGACTGGCCTAATACGCACACCGCCGCGCTCGCCGCATCTTGGGTGGGCGTAAAAAACGCGCCTTCCACTGGCCGTAAGTTATGGATGACGCCGTAAGATGGCCGCACGCCGAGTAACTCCGGCGTATCGGCGGAAGGCTTCGGCAGCACCCGCGCCGGATGTAGTGTGCGGCGCGCCGAAAGCGTTTCCAGCGAATCGATATTGGCTTCGAGAATCCGCACGTCCCGCTCGGTTAAGCCGGGCGAACTGCGCCGCCGCTGCTGTAACTCCTCCTCGCTAATGGCCGGGCGCGAATCGATCAACACGTTGCGGACGCCCAATTGCTCAATGAATCGTAAGCTTTCTTCGCGCGCCCCGGCACCAATCGATAACATGCCGATCACGGAGCCCACGCCAAAGATAATGCCCAGGGCGGTTAACAAAGTGCGGGTCTTTTGCGCGCGTAAGTTGTCGAACGCGAGGCGAACGTCGTCAATCATTGCGGAAGCGCCTGCAATGCGCCGCCTTTGTTTGATTTTTTCTTGGCCATGTCGCCGGGGTTGGCGAGCGCCACTTGCATACCCTCGCGCAGTCCGCTGATGACGACTTGGCTCTCGCTGCGCCGCTCCAGCTTCACGTCCTGCGGCGCGAAACCCGTGGGCGTGCGCACATAGACAAATTTGCGGCCATCGGCTTCGAACAAAGCTTGCGAGGGGATCCAGAGCGCCTTGGGCAGCGTGCCGGTGACGATGCGGAAACGCGCACTCATGCCCGGGCGCAGTTCCGGCACCGGATTCGTTAGCGCGATGCGGCATTCGAAATGCCGGTTCCACGGCGAACCAGTCGTGCCGCCGATCGATTTGATCTTGCCCGCGAAGCTGCGCCCGGGCATGGCCACCACCTCCACCTCCGCCGCTTGGCCTTCCGCCAAATGGCCCCGATCCAGTTCGCCGATGTTCGCCGACCCTTCCCAGCTTTTCATGTCTGGAATTTGCGCCACGCCCTTGCCAGGGCGCGCCTGGTCGCCCACCTGATAAGGCGGCAGATACATGCCCCAGCGGAAGTTGCCCTCGTCATTCGATTGCAGGGCCACATAGCCGCTGGTCTTCGCCAGCAGGGTCATCGACGCGATATTCTTGCGTGCCGTGTCCGCCCGCACCTTGGCGCGCTCCTGCGCCGTCTCCTGAATCGCCACGCCGGTAATGGCCGTCTTGCGGCGATTTTCGAGATCGCTTTCCAGCTTCGTCAAGCGGTCGCGCGCCGCATCGACCGCCAATTCATTCTGCCGCGCCGTCAGTCGCGGTAGGATGTCGTTGCGCTTGGCTTCAAGCTCGGCCACCTTCAGGTCAACCTGGGCCTGCAGTTGCGCATAGCGGATCTCTTCAATGCGCGCTTCACTTTCGGCCTTGGCCTGAATCACCTGTTGCCCGGCTTCGGCCAGGTCGGCTTCGGCCTCGCGCAGCTTGAAATCCTGCTCGGTGGTATCCAGCTTGGCGACGGCGTCGCCTTTACGCACCAGTTCGCCATTCTGCCGCAGATACGTGATGGCCGTGGTGCCGCTGCCGGTCATCGGCACCGTCAGCGTCTCCGTCGAGCCACCCTGCAATTCGCCTTGGGCGTTCACCTTGAACGTGACATCGCTGCGCTTGACGCTCGTGATAGGAATGTCAGGCGCGGCGCTTACCGGCGTCAGGTTCGGGCCAAATTGCCGGTAGGCATAAAAACTGCCCGCGCCCAGCAGAACCACGAACAGCATGATCAATCGCAGGCGCTTCATGACGACCCCTTGGCCTCCGCTACCGGCTCAGCCAGCGCGACTTTGCCCCCGGCGGCAATGCCTTTAATGGCGATCTCGTCCGGATTGCGCGCCAGCACTTCCACTTCCTGCGCCGCATAGCCCCCACGGGCTTGCTGCACATAGACGATCGGCTTGCCGCGCCGCGTGAAGATGGCCTTGGCCGGCACGCTGAGCGCGTCGGGCAACTTATCGAGAACCACGTCCATGCGGCTGTTCATGCCCGGCCGCAGCCGCGGATCGGGTTTGTCGATATGCGCGAAGCCGCGGAAGCTCCGCGTGGGCGGCCATTCAAAGCCCATCTCGGTTAGCGGCGACATCTGGGTAAGGCGGGCGTTGAACGTGCTCTCCGGCAGGGCGTCGACCCGAATCCGCACCTCCTGGCCGACGCGGATTTTGCCCCGGTCAATCTCCTCCACTTTGCCTTCCATCTCGAGCGTCGTCAGGTCAGGGATTTCGGCAATCACGCCGCCGGGCCACACCGGGTCACCCACCTTGAAGGGTTTGGCATTCATCCAACCTTGCGAGTAATTGGGCAGATACACCACCACGCCAGTAAGTGGAGCCATTACTTGCATACGGTCAAGCCGCGACTTAGTCAGGGCCACCTCGTCAGCGGCCTTGTCCCGTTGACGCTTCAGCGATGCCACCTTGGCTTCGTTCGAGACCTTGTTGAAGTTATTCTTGGCCTCCTGCACTTCTGACTTCTTCACCGCCAGACCGAGATCCACTTGCGCTTCTTCGCCTTGCAGACGAGAGACAATTTCCTGCTTCGAGACCTCGAGTTTGGCGCGTTCCACCTGATATTTCGACTGCGTGGTTTCGACGCGGTCCTGCTCAGTGGCGAGGGCAGCTTCGGCAATGGCCTGGTCGAGCCCGGCTTGCGCTTGCTTCAGCGCGGCTTCGCGTTCCTTCAATTGCTGTTGGGCGCTCGAAGGGTCAAACCGGACCACCGGGTCGCCCGCTTTGATGGCGGCCCCCGTGGGCGCGAGCCACACCAGCCGCAACTCCGGCACGTTCACCGGCGCGATAATTTGCACCGAACGCCGGGCTTTCAACTCACCCCGGCAACGAATGAGCACCGAGAATTCGCCCCGCCGCACCGGTGCGTTCGGCAGGTCATCCTTGGCTTGCACCGTCAGATAGCGCCAAGCGCCAAAGCCTGCGGCACCCAGAAGCACCAAAGTAAAAAATCCTTTCATTCGATCACCACCGCGGCGGAAAGGTCGGGCAGCAGGCGCGGGTCAGTGCCAATCAGCCGGAATCTCGCGGCAAAGTTCTTGATCGGGCTGCCCAATGCCGACGAAGCGACCGGACTCGCCGACTCGAAACGGCCCTCAAATTCCACCTCTGGATACGCGTCCAGACGGACCCGCGCCCGGGTGCCCGGCTTCAACGCCGCGCCATCCGGCTCGCCGATCTGCGCGTGTACTTCCATCTCGGTGGGGTCAAACAGCTTCAGCATCGGCTGGCCATTCCAAAGTTGATCGCCCTCCTGTGCATGGCCCATTGAGCCGCCGCGCCAAATATTTTCGAGCGCCACCATCCCCGCCAGCGGCGCTTTGACGATCAGCTTTTCGGCGTTCGACGTAGCGCGCTCCAGGGCCACCTTCTGGCGATCCTGCTGCAACTCGATGATGCGCAACGCCGCCGCTTCCACCTTCGTGCGATGCACATGGATCTTGCCGAGGCTCTCCACGCGGGCCCGGGCGCTATCGGCCTTGGCCTCATTCTTAGCCCGGTCAATATCGCTCAGGATCGGCCCCTTTTTCAATTGGATTTCGGCTTTGGCGAGGTCCGCTTCGGCTTGTTTCAAGTCAGATAAACGCTTCTCCGCTTCGCTCCGGTTGCTGGCGACTTTCTGGCGCACCTGATGGCCAAGGTCGTCGTATTTCGCCTCGGCTTCCAAGGCATCGTCGAGTTGCTTGGTCCGGTCGAATTCGGCCAATGTGTCGCCCTGCTTCACGTGTGTGCCATTAGGGACCAGCCTCACCAAGGTCATGCGGCCACCCTGGCCAGCAATCTGTGGCACCTGAATGGAGGAGACTTTCACCGCCCGGACGAGTCCGGTGGCGCGAATCGTTTTGCTGGTGGAAACCTGCGCCGGCAAGGCCGCCGCTGCCGTCACAGGAGTAGCTCGTTCACAACTGGCCAAAATCATCGAGATGAAACAGATGGCAACGCGGCCCATAGCGCTCCTTAAACAGGGTTAGACGCCAGTAGCGAGCATTTTGTTTACCAAACCTTAATAAATATTTACAGCCATGTTATCGAATGCTTGCCCGCCATCAAATAATCGAAACAGATTCACCCATCATGCATCTATACTAATGACAGGAAAGTATGGCGAATTCCGGCATTTACGATTCGAACTCGGCCCCTCACGCGGTCGTCATCAGTGGATACCACCTTCCACTCGATTCCGATGGTGGCGTCGATTTGGGGCAGATCAAGCCCGGTACCATCCTCGAGGTGCAAACGAAGAACAATGCCTACACCGTGATTCCTCAGCCTTCCGGCGAAATGTTGATCTGGGGCCACCCGGAGTATTGCCCCGAACCCACTCTGATCACCGGTCTCGGCTCGGCTTACGTCACCGGCGTCATCCGGGAGGGCTACTTGGGCCCTGGCATGCGTCTCACATTCCCCAGCGAAGGGCGTCGGGTCAGCACGTCCCGCATCGTCGGCCTGCGGGCCAAACAGAAGAACTGATTCGTCCGCTTCACTTAGCCGCCGCCGGCCACCGGCTTCAGCTTGCCGCACAAATAACTTGCCCGGTCGAGCGCGACCTTCGCCTGCGCAAAGTCGCCGGACTGGATCAGCGCGGCGCTGTCTTGCAGAAAGCCATCCATTTGGTAAGCCACCGCCCGATCTGGCGCATTCACATCCATACCTTGGCGGCGCAGCCGCTGCCCTAACCCATCAAGATTCTGCTGCGTTTGATGCACCCTTGCGGCGACCGCAGTAAATTGCGGACGCAGGTCATCCCAGGCCGCTTTCTGCTCGGCGGAAAGTTTGGCCGTCTCGACAAGGGGGACGGCTAGCGGCTTCTTACCGTTGTCCTCCACGGGACCCCAATCCACCGCATCCCAGCCCTCCGGCGTGCGTTGCCGCGCGTACATACCCGGCAAAGCGCCGTATCCATAGCCATAGCCGCCGCCCAAGCCCGCCAATTGCAGGGCGTAACGCTCGATATCGCGACCGGAGTTACTGCCGCCGAGAAACATGCGCCGTGAGACGCGGCCCGCGCCGGCGTAGCCAAATGCCGCGCCCGATGTTCCACCATAAGGCCGGAACGAGGCGCGATTTTGATAATCGCCCAACGACCCGTACAGCCCCGCTACCCTCCGGCCCAGCGCCGGATTGCGGTACCCGCGTGGTTCCACCAAAGACAGCCAAGCCAGACTGCGCCGCACTAAGTCACGATTCGACTGATAGTCGCCCGGCGTAAAGCCCCCGATCATCGGCACGAAGCCTTGAAAGCTGGATCCCACGCTATTCACCCGGCTGAGTAACTGATCGTCGGAAACCGCTGTCCCCTGGGCCTGCCAAGTGGTCAGGTCACGATCGAGCGCACTAGACCGCGCCCCATATTGGCCGAAAGCTAAAAGCGCGGAGCTGCTGAGGATGAGTAAGTGCCGCATGGCTAATTCCTGACGACGTCGCCAACCTTGGCCGGCGTCCCGTTGTAAGTGCCCGTGGCGACGCGTTCCCGCACCGAAGTAATCACTAAGTCACCGATCCGCTCCGTCTGCACATCCAGCACTTCGCCGGTGGTGGGATCTTTGATTTCCTTGCCCTTGCGGAACACCGTCAGCTTCATACCGTTGGCGATGCCGGCTCCCGAACCGGCATTGATGGTGATGTTACTGCCCGAAATGTCAGCGATACTCGCCTCCACCTCGACCTCCTTGGCTGACCCGGCCGCGCTTGCCCCGCGATTGCTCAAATCGGCCGAGAGTTTGCTTACCGCATTGATGACGGCCTCGCCGATGATGGTCTCGCCAAAGTTCGCGGCGCTCGAACTAATGCCGCCACCCACCAGCACGCCACCGGTAAAGAAGCCGGCCATGCCTCCTTTGCTGCTGCGTTGGCTTTCGCCGCGCGCTTCGCCCGACGCCACCACTTCCGACGATTCGTTATCCACCAGCCGGTAGGCCAGAACTACGACGGCTTTGCCCGTGCCTTTGGACACTCCGATGACGCCGCCAGTGCCGGAAACGCCCACGCCCAAGCCGGCGGCGTTGCGGCGATCATCGCGTCCAAACACGACAATATCGCCCATCAAAGTGAAGTCCGCGCCACGGATTTGGCCGATGCGCGCGCCGGTGCCTTTTTTCACCCGATTGCTGGCACCGAAATCCTGCTCCTTCATAATGTTCGCCACCTTGCGGCGCTCCACCACGGTGAACTTGCCGTCCTGCGAGATGCGCGAAGTCAGCAGCGCGCCGATGCCTTGCCCGACATCCACCTGCGTGCCGAAGATGGCTTGCGTGGCCGTCATGACGGTAGAGAAGTCGAAGGATTCGATGCTCACGGAGCGCTTGGTTTGCGCGCTCGCGGGTAAGCTGATCAATACGGCGATCAAAGCAAACTTCTTCATAGTTACTCCTTACTTACTTGGCAGCTTTCCGCTTGCGCGCCAAGGCACCCACCTCGGCGCGGGAGCCCTGATATTGCCCGGCGGCGATCTTCTCGCGCACGCTGACAATGCGCATCTCACCGATCTTCTCCGTTTGCAGGTCGAGCACTTCTTTGGTAATCGGATCCTTCACTTCGCCCAGTACCTTGAATACGTCAAAAACGTCGCCGATTAGCACGCCATCGTTACTTCCCAACGCCAGGGTGAGTTGGCCGCCGGAGACGTCGGCCACGCGGCCTTCAATATCCGGATCCTTGACGGGCAAGGTAGGAATCTTCGCATTCATCTTTTCACCGAGCCGATCGCAGGCGGCGATCACCGCCTCGCCGATAATCGTCTGGCCGAAGTTACTGCTCGCCATATCGACACCGCCGGCGGCGGCCACGCCGGAAGCCGCCAGCAAACCGCCGAAACCTTTGCTCTCGCGCTTACTTTCGCCGCGCGCCTCGCCTGTCTCGATCACTTCGCCGGTCTCTGAATCGACAATGCGATAGGCGATCACGACGACCGCTTTCTCTTCTTTCTTGCCGATCCGCACGCCGCCGAGCAAGCCGCCCACCTTGGGAATGCGGCTGGTGGCGGCCCCGACATTCACTTGTTTATTCCGGTCATCCCGGCCAAAAGCGACGATATCGCCCAGCAACATGGCGTCAGCGCCCAGGACGCCGCCGATGCGGGCACCGGACCCTTTTTTCACCCGATTGCTCGCACCAAAATCCTGCTCGGCCAACACTTTCTTGATGGCGGCGCGTTCGAGTACCGTGATCCGGCCAGCTTGTTGCAGGCGAGCCGTCAGCAAGGCGCGGATGCCTTTGCCGATGTCCTCTTGCGTTCCGAAAATGGCTTGCACGGAGGTCTTCACCGTAGAGAAATCGAACTCCTCCACGGCCAAACGGCGCTTGACTGGCCCCATGGATGGAGTGCTCGAAACCAGGGCCGGGGCACTGATCACCACCGGCGCCGGAACGGATGCAACGGGCGCAGCAGGCACTACAGCGGGCGCGGCGGATTCAGGATCCATCAATACCCCAATCACGCGGTCGGAGACGCCGGCGGCTTTCAGCAGCTTCATCTCCTGCACGCCCAGCAGCAGCGCGCGCTTCTCCTTCACAATGCCCTTCACGATGAGGTCGTCACCCATGCCGGCCTTCTTCAGTTGGATCACCGAATCGATCAGCGGGTCAACGGCGGGCGCTGCGGGCTTCGCCACCGGTTTGGGAGCCGGTTTCACTGGCTCCTGGCCGGACATCGTGGCCAAGGCTAACAGAATGGCAAAGTAACGTAGTCTCATCAGGGCTCCTACGGGCGGGGTTGGGAAATTATTCGGCTCTAGCCAAATAACGGATTCTTCCAGACGAATTGCGAAGAATCATAGCAAATTCAGCGCAGCTTTTATGGACGCGTTGCCCACTGCGTAAAAGTCTATCAGCCCGAACGCTTCGAAACATCCCCCTCTAAACGAACCCCTAAACGAACACCGCCCCCCAACTGAGTTGAATCAGTCGAGGGGCGGTGCGCGGGTCAGTAGGTAGTCGGAACTATTGAACTACCGGCTGGCCGATCCGATCACCGGGACGCCGGCGCTGGTGCTGATGAAGGCCAGCCGCTGGAAGCCTTCGGCCCACCAGAAGTCAAACTGTACCGGGTGGGACGACAGGTTGAAGATCAGCTGTCCTCCCGAGCAATCCGCATTCGCTTGAAAACTGCCGGCGTCGAACTCCTGACGAGTGATGGATCCGCTCAAGTCAGAGGTTGCGTTGATCAGTAAGCGGCCGATGCGGGGGTCCGCGCCGAGGGACGCGTTCCAGGTGCCGGCGATGGCGTAGGAAGAGTCCTCTTGGCCCCAGCCTCCGCCGTCACGACGATCCGTCGAGAAGGTCACGATCCGCCGGAGTACCGCCTGCGGACCGAAGCCGCGCGCGACAAAGCTGGAATTGCCCACGAGCAGTTGGATTGGGTTGGTAACGCCAGCAGGGCAACCAGCCGGCGCGATCGCCGCGCGACCGTTCGCTTGCAGTCCGTTGATGGTGCTGACAAAGTAGATCTGGCGGCCGCCATCGAAGAACCAGAAGTCATACTGCATCGGGCGTGACGACAGCTTCATCGACAAGGTGCCACCGGTGCAATCGGCGTTGATCTGATAGTTGCCGGTGTCAGTTTCGAGGCGCGTGGCCGATCGGGAGCCGGTGGAAGACTTCGTCGTGGGTTGGTTTCCATTACTGGGCCCCATGAAGCGAGCTACCTGCGGTTCATAGAAAGAAGTGGCGGTAATCGTGAGGATGCCAATGGGGTTGCCGGCCCGGTCCACCCCGGTGGTCGCCTTGAAGACGCCCGTAATGCCATAAACCAGGGGGGCGATGCCCTCAGCGCTGAAGACGTAATTGCCAGAGAGAGCGGTTAAGGGATTGGCCGGACATTGTGCTTGGGCATTATGGGCCGTGAAAGACAAAGCCACCGCAGCGGCTAACGCGAATATACAATTTTTCATCAATTTTCCTTATTGTTTTTTTGATCTAACTAGGTCTTGTGACCGGGTGCTATACCAGCAGCGAAACCTCATGGCTGACCCACCGAAGTCAGCCGAAAACCCGTTACTTAACACTTACGGGCCCGAGCTTGCGCCCGGACCCGTCGAGCTAGCAAGCAACTAACGGCTGGCCACGCCAAGGATCGGTGCGGCGTTCGTGCTGATGAAGTACAGCTGTTGGAAGCCGTCCGCATACCAGAAGTCGAACTGCACGGGGTGGGACGACAGGCTGAATTGGAGCGTGCCGCCGGAGCAATCGGCGTTGGCTTGATGACGGCCCGCGTCGGCTTCGAGGCGCGCTACCGAGCCTTCAGGGCCGAGGTTCGAGGTGGCGGTGATCGCCAGCAGGCCGATCGTGTTGCCGCCACGATCCAGACCGGTGGAGCCGTTCCAGACACCAGCGATTGCATAATTGGGCACACTATTCACAAGAAACCCGCGCGCGCTGAAGGTGGAGTTACCGTTGAGCAGCGTCAACGGATTCGTCACGCCAGCGGGGCAGCCATTCGTTCCCACCGCCGCGCGGCCCGTCGCCTGGCGTCCACCTAGGGTGCTGACGATGTAGATCTGGCGACCACCATCGAAGAACCAGAAGTCGAACTGCATGGGGCGCGAAGAGAGGTTGAAGATCAGCGATCCGCCGGTGCAACCCGCGTTCACCGTATACTTGCCTGCGTCGGTTTCGAGGCGGGTGAAAGAAATGCCTTGAGGACTGTTAGTGGCGAACTCTGGTCCGAGGACCGAGCTGGCGGTGATCTTGAGGACGCCAACCGTATTGCCTCCCCGATCGACGCCAGTGCTGGCGTTAAAGACGCCCGTGATGCCGTACTGGTAAGGAAATACGCCTTCGATCTGGAAGACGTAGTTGCCGGCGAGGCCGGTAAGGGGGTTGGCCATGCATCCCGACGACGGGTCAGATGCCATGAGTGTGTTAGCCATCAGAGTGGCTAAGACGAACATTGAACGTTTCATTAAATAGCTCCTAATTGAATTTTTAACTTAACTGCGAACGAACACCGCTGCCAGATTGAACCGGGCCGCACGAAAGAAACCAATTACACCTACCAGTTACGAACCCTGACCGTCAGGGAGGGGATCTAAATGAATCGCACCCCCATTACGGAGTCAACCAATTTAAGTACTACTAGTAAGCCTGGACATCTTATGAGTACAGGGGTAAGTGAAGAAAGGTCTCCTTTCGTTTAGCGCAGGCCAAACTGGTTTGGTCTTGAAACAAAGCCCCGGCCAGCGAATGGTAGGACTTTACCAGGACGCGAGCCCCAGCGGCTGAGCCACCGGGGCGAGAAATGAAGTTACTACAGGAGTTAACCCATGCCTGGACGAATTCGCGAATGATATTATGCCTTCCGGGGCAAAAGTGAGTTAACATCTTCCATACGGCATTGCGTGAAAGCAGCTTACAAACTGTCACGACCCGGCATATTTTTTTGAACAAGGGCTGAATTGGAACAGAAGACGGTGATCGACGGCTTATTCATCCTGGCGTATGAAGAGTTGCGCCGGCTGGCGATGGCCGTTCGCCGCAATGACCCCAGCGTCACCCTCAACCCCACGGCCCTCGTCCACGAAGCCTTTATGAAGTTAGCCGGTTCGCCGGCTCTCGATGGAACGTCGCCTCTCCATTTCAAACGGGTGGCGGCGCGCGCGATGCGGCAAGTGCTGGTGGAAGCAGCGCGCCGCCGGCAAGCCGACAAGCGGGGCGGGGTGGGCTTTATGCAAATTTCTCTCGACGATTGGCCGGAAGTGGCAACGACCAGCAACGAAGAACTGCTGACGCTTGACGATACCCTCAACGAACTCGCGCTGATCAATCCCCGGCAGGAGCAAGTAGTGGAAGCGCGTTTCTTCGGTGGCTTGGACGTTTCGGAAACCGCGACGCTGCTCAATATCTCCGAAGAAACCGTAGCGCGCGATTGGCGCGCGGCCAAGGCTTGGCTTTCCTGCGAACTGAGACGCCGGTAAACTCACTTGGAACCGGAGCGCTGGGATCGAATTCAAGCTTTGTTTCATCAGGCACTCTCGCAGCCTGAGGCCGAACGGGCTTACTTCCTGGCGGCTCTTCCAGAAGACCCCGCATTAATCGCCGATGTCCGCGCCATGCTCGGCGAAGATGCCCAACCCACCGGGTTATTCCATCGGGGACTCGCCCAGTTGGCCCACGCGATCCTGCATCCGCCCATCGAGCAGCAGAAATTTTATCCCTACGAGCTGATCAAGATCCTGGGCGAAGGCGGCATGGGCGTCGTGTATCTCGCCCAGCATCAAACTCTCGGTACGCAAGCCGCGCTCAAGGTATTGCGCGACGCCTGGATCTCGCCCAGCCGGCGGGAGCGTTTCACGTTAGAGCAACGGGCGCTGGCTGGGCTCACCCATCCCAACATCGCCCAGCTCTTTGAAGCCCATACCCTGCCCGACGGAACGCCCTGGTTCGCCATGGAGTTCGTCGACGGCCTTTCCCTCATGAAGCACTGCCGGCAATACGCTCTGCCCCTCCCGGCACGGCTGCGGCTGTTTCGTTCGTTGTGCGAAGCGGTTTTGCACGCCCATCAGCGGCAACTGATCCACCGCGACCTGAAGCCTTCGAACGTGCTGGTAACGGCCGACGGCGTTCTGAAGCTATTGGATTTCGGAATTGCCCAACACCTGGACGCCGGTCAGGCCGGTGCGGTGCCCTGGATGACCCATTCCCATGCTGCCCCCGAGCAATTGACGGGCGAGCCAACCGGCGTTTTCACCGACGTCTATGCGCTGGGTATCATCCTCTACGAGCTGTTGACGGATCGGCTACCCTTCGATGCCGCACGGCGGAATGCTGACGAAATCGCGCCGCCGCCGGCCGGTACCGCCGCCGGCCTCACTCTTCTCTGCCGGACGGCCATGCAAAGGGAGCCGGAGAGCCGCTACTCTTCGGTCAGCGCCATGATCATTGCTCTTGACGATTGCCTGCCTCTACGCGCCCAGGCGGCCAGCACCTCCTGAGGCACCCTGCCGGCAGCAAACCAGCCGGGAACGAAGTGACCGGGTCCACCCGGCTGTCGACAACCCGGTCACTTCGTTCCCGGCTGGTGGCGGCACGGAAAACAATGGGTTTGCGAGTATGCCTCCTGGAGAGGAAGCGGGCCTCGGTCAAATTCGCAAAAATGTGGCCCGCTTCCTGCGGGCGCGGCTCAGACCTCCGCCGGCGGCCGTATGATGGTCAGACACCCGATCATGCCTCTTCAGCTTTCTGCTTTCCCGAAGTGCTATCTCGACGACATTGCCGGCGCGCGCACCATGTCCGTCTTCGATTGGATCAAGATGGCGCGCGGCCTCGACGCCGATGGGCTCGAGATGTACGAAGGGTTTTTCACGAGTCTGGATCCCGGTTATCTTGACCAAGTGGGCGAAGCGATTCATCAGGCGGGCTTCGCCATGCCCATGCTGTGCTGTTCCCCGGACTTCACCAATCCCGATGCCGGCGAGCGTCAGCGCGCCGTAGACCACGAAGCCTTAATGATCGCCGTCACGCGGCGTTTGGGCGGCCCCCGCGCCGTCTGCCGCGTGCTGAGTGGGCAGCGCTATCCCGAAGTAAGCCGCGAACAGGGGCTGGATTGGGTGGTGACGGCGATCGAACGCCTACTGCCCGTCGCCCGCGAATACGACATCGTCCTCGGGCTCGAGAATCACTACAAAGACGGCTTCTGGCGCTACCCGGAATTCGCGCAGAAGCAAGACGTATTTCTGGAGTTACTCAATGCGATTCCCGACCGCGAGAATTTCGGCGTCCAGTATGACCCTTCGAATGCCTTAGTGGCGGGCGACGATCCGGTGCAGTTACTGCAAGCCGTGGCCTCGCGCGTCGTCAGCATGCATGCCAGTGACCGTTATCTGGCCCCCGGCGCGACGCTGGACGATTTGCGCCAAAGCGATGGCACGCTCGGCTATTCGCCAGACCTGCGGCACGGCGTCACCGGGCAAGGCCTCAATGACTATCACGCGATCTTTCGCTTACTAGCGGCGCACCAATACCGGGGCTGGATCAGCCTGGAGGACGGCATGAACGGGATGGAAGAAATGGTCGCTTCGCTCAAATTCCTGCGCGAGATGAGTGCACAATATTTTCCCGGGGCGGCATGAAAACAGCGATCATCGGCTGCGGCAAGGTAGGGCACATTCACGCCGCCGCATTAAGCGCTCTGCCAGAAAGCCAGTTTACGGCAGTGTGCGATCAGGACGGCCCACGCGCCGCAGCCTTCGCGGCGCAATATGGCGTGCGCCCGTACACGGATGCGGCGGCGATGTTCACCGAAGCCGGCATCGAAGCGGTGGTGATTTGCACACCGCATCCGCTGCATGCCGCCCCGGCGATCCTGGCCGCCGGACATCACGTGCATGTGTTGGTGGAAAAGCCGCTGGCGGCGAGCCTGGAAGATTGCGACCGCATGATTGCCGCATCTTACCGGTACGGTATTCAAATGGGCGTGGTCAGCCAGCGGCGCTTCTTTGAGCCCGTGCTGCGGATGAAAGCGGCCATCGACGAGGGCAAGATCGGCAAGCCGGTTTTGGGTACGGTGATGATGTTCAGTTGGCGCGATGAGGCTTACTATCAGTCCGACCCATGGCGCGGCAAATGGTCCACCGAAGGCGGCGGCGTGTTGATCAACCAGTCGCCGCATCACCTGGATATTCTGCAGTGGCTGATGGGGCCGATCGACGAAATCTCGGGCGAATGGGCGAACCTCTCGCATCCTTACATTGAAGTGGAAGACACGGCGCTGGCGACGATTCGTTTCCGCAACGGTGCCCTTGGCAACATCGTGGTGAGCCTGTGCCAGCGGCCCGGCATCTATACGAAAATCCACATCCATGGAGCCAATGGAGCGTCCGTAGGCACCCAAACCGATGGCGGAGCCACGTTTATCGCGGGCATGTCGAACGTGCTCGAGCCGCCGGTAAATGACATTTGGACGATCCCCGGCGAGGAGGCGCTCCTCGCTGGCTTTCAACAGGACGATCGGCAGCAATTCCAGCAGATCGATGCGACCTTGCACTATCACCGGCTGCAGGATCAGGACTTTCTGCAAGCCATCATCGCGGGCCGTCCGTTGCGCGTTCCAGCGGAAGAAGGCCGCAAGGTGGTGGCGATGATTCAGGCGATTTACCGGTCGGGGCGCGAGCGGGTTCCGGTAAAGCCAGGCTAACACCCCCAATTCGTTCGCATATCCCTAGGTTAGCGCTCGCCCACCCATCATTTCCCGATGCAGAAGGTAGCAAAGATGCGATTCAAAATGTCGTCGGCGGTGGTGGCACCGGTGATAGCGTCGAGCGGCGTCAATGCTGAATAGAGATCGAGCAGCAGCATTTCATGAGGCACATTCTCTTCAGCCGCCACCAGCGCCCGTTCCAGCGCCACCAACACTTCGTCCAGCAAGCGGGCATGGCGCAGACTCGTCAAGAAGCCCGCCTCTTGCACGCCTTCCGGCGCAACAAGGGCATGGATGCGATCGCGCAGTTCGTCCAGGCCATCGCCCGTCAACGCCGACACACGCAGGCATTCTGCCGGATTCAGCCGGGGCAGGTCGCACTTATTGCCCACCACCAGCAACGGCCCCGTCTCGCGAGCCGCCAACAACGCATCGAGTGGATCGGCCGGCTGCGACAAATCAATCACCAGCAAGGTGCAATCGGCATCGGCCATCGCGGCATAGCTGCGCGCAATGCCGAGCCTCTCCACCTCGTCGCGCCCTTCGCGAATGCCGGCCGTGTCGATGAATTTCACCGGCAAGCCATGCAGAGAAGCGGTCTCTGAAACCAAGTCGCGCGTCGTGCCAGGAATGTCCGTAACGATCGCGCGGTCTTGTTGCAGCAACCGGTTGAAGAGGCTGCTCTTACCGGCGTTGGGCCGGCCGGCGATGGCCAGGGACAAGCCGTCATGGACGAGTTTGCCGTAAGCATAACTACGAGCCAAAGCGCGGGTTTGGGTAAGCAACGGCGAGATCCGGGCGACAATCTGCGCCGTGGGGGCGACCTCGATGTCGTCTTCGGCGAAGTCGATGCCGGCTTCGAGCAAGGTGATCAATGCCAGCAATTGCTCTTTCAAAGGTGCGAGACGGCGCGAGACGGCCCCATCGATTTGTTGGGCCGCGACGCGGGCTTGATAGAGCGTGGTGGCTTGGATCAGGTCATGCACGGCCTCGGCGCGGGGCAAGTCCAGGCGGCCATTCAAAAAGGCGCGCAGCGTAAACTCCCCGGGATTTGCCAGCCGCGCACCAGCGGTGAGCAACCGATCGAGCCCGGCGCGGAGAACGACCGGTGCGCCGTGGCAGGCGATCTCCACGACATCTTCCTTCGTATAGGAGCGCGGCGCGGCGTAGTAAGTCACCACCACCTGGTCAATCATCGATTGCTCTGCGTCGATCAGTTCCGCCAGAAAAGCTCGCCATGGTTCCCAGTCGGGCGGACGGGCGAAACGCAATACGCGCGCGGCGATGGAGCGCGCTTCGACGCCGCTGAGGCGCAAGACGCCGATGCCGCCCCGGCCGGCTGGCGTCGAGATGGCGGCGATGGTATCGTGCAGGCTCATCGGCTCCCACCATGGTAAGCTCCCAGCCGTAGTACACTTAGCGGTAGCTTTCAGCTCGCCCGGTTCGCAAGAAACGGGAAAACGGAAAGCCGGACCACAAGAACCTGCGAATGAGCCATCCGATTCGAGTGCTCGTGGCCAAGCCTGGCCTGGACGGTCATGACCGCGGGGCTAAGGTGATTGCTCGCGCTTTGCGCGATGCAGGTATGGAAGTGATCTACACGGGGCTGCGCCAAACGCCCGAGATGATCGTCAGTGCCGCGCTGCAAGAGGACGTCCAAGTAATTGGACTCTCGATCCTCTCCGGCGCGCACAACGCGATCGTGCCCCGATTAATGGCCTTGCTGCGGGAGCGGCAAATGGAAGACGTAGTGGTTTTGGTGGGCGGCATCATTCCCGATGACGACGCCAAGCAACTAAAGAAATTAGGAGTGGCGGGCATATTTCAACCCGGCGCTTCACTGGAGACAATTGTGGAATTTATTCGTGCTTCGGTGAAACAGGTTGCGTAGCCCGCTCGCTCCGCGAGCAAAGGACAAGATGCAAGATAAACAGAACATCGCGGTGTTTGTCGATTACGACAACATCGAGATCGGCGTCAAATCGACGCTGCGGCGGGAGTTCGACGTCGCCCTGGTACTGAATGCGCTCAAGGAGCGCGGCGACCTGGTGGCCAAGTTTGCTTACGCGAATTGGGGCCGGCAGGAATACGCGGCGCGCTTGATGGCCGAATCGGCCGTGCAAATGGTGCAGCGGCTGCCTTCGCCGCGCGGCGACAAGAACGGCGGCGACATCAACCTCGCCCTCGATTCGCTGGAGATGGCCTTTACCCATAGCCATGTGAACGCCTTCGCGATTGTCAGCGGCGACAGCGACTTTATTCCCCTGCTGAATAAGTTGAAGGAATACGGCAAGGTGGTTTACGTGGTGGGCGGCAAGGCGTTCACCTCCACCATTCTGCAGCAGAATTGCCACGAGTTCATCAGCTATGAATCGTTGCTGATGGATCGCGGGGTTGACTTGTCGCCGCCGTCCTCCGAAGGCGCGCAGCAGAATCAGCAGCAGCCCCAGCAATATCAGCCGCCATCGGCGGGACCAGCGCGGGAAGGCGGCCGTGAATACCGCCGCCGCGATCGCGACCGCAATCGGGGCGACCGTGACCGTAACCGCGCCGACCGTGACCGCAGCGACCAGAATCCCAACCCCGCCGTCCCCACCGAAGGCAATGGTGACGGGGCCCAGGCTGCCGACGGAGGCACTCCGGCCTCCGAGATTCTGCGCGAGCAGAATCGCGACTTTGAGCGCGACCAGAATCGCGAACGCGAACGCAATAAGAACAAGGAATGGAAGGAACGTCCGGCCCCGCTGGACCTTGTCCTCGCCATGCCCCTGGTCGAGCGCGCCCTGCAAGTGCTTGAGCGCCGCGGCGTGCAGCCGCAGTTAGGGCTGCTCAAGAGCACCATGCTGCAACTGGACTCCTCCTTCAGCGAGCGTAGCTTTGGCTCCGCCAGCTTCTCTGACTTTGTCGACAAGATGAAGCGCGCCGAGCTCGTTAACGTCAGCGGCACTGGTGGCCGTTTCATCATCGAACGCCGCGGACCGGCCCATCCGTTGCCGGAGCCCGAAGACGCGTTGCCGCTGCTGCGGGACGTGCTCGAAATCCATCGCATCGAACTCGAAGATGGCGTCACCGCCGAGGACCTCGGCGGTTGGGTGAAGGAAGAGAGTTCGGGTTTCGACGTCAAAAACTACGGTTTCCAGGGCTTCGTCGAGTTTCTGAACTTTGCTCAAGATAAGTCGGTCGTCAAGATCGATCCGGGCGAACAGGGCGTGACGGTGTATCTGGGCACGGAGTTCTATCCGCCCGCTTTGCCGCCGCAACCGGAGCCCGAGGAGATCGACGAAGAAGACGATGGCCCGCAGCCCTACGTGGAAGGCCAGCCGACGCTGATGGATCCCAATCCGGCACCGCCTAAGCCCAAACCCATTTCGCGCCGTCCGCCGCGCAAGATGTCCGGGTCGGGCGACAAGAAGCCCACCGGTGGCGCGGCCCGCCGCCCGCCGCGCAAACGGCCCGGCTCTTAGAATCACTCGGACAGGCCCTCCCGGCCTGTCCTTTTTTCTTGAAAAAGGAACCCTCCCATGATCGAACGCATCACTCCTCCCGGCTGCCCAACTCCCCACGGGCCCTATTCTCCCGCCGTTCGCGCCGGCGGCTTTATCTTCGTCTCCGGACAAGCTGCCGTCGATCCCGTCTCCCAGGCGTGGACCTTCGGCGATATTCAACACGAAACCCGCCGTACGCTCGAAAACATCAAGTTGATCCTCATGGGCTGCGGTGCCGAAATGACAGACGTCGTCAAATGCACCGTCTTCCTGAAAGACGGCCGCGACTTCGCCGCCATGAACGAAATCTATGCCGAGTTCTTTGGCCAATCAAAGCCCGCCCGCAGCACCGTGGAAGTTCGTTTCGCCAACGCCGACATGAAGGTCGAGATCGAAGCCGTGGCCTACCTTCCCCGCAGCTAGTGTCGTTTCTATCGACACTTAGTCTTAAAATGTTGTGTTTATCGACATGTCCATTCACCATTAGCGTTAAATTGTTCTAATTTACTCGAATAGGTGGGTATCACTATGCCCCCACATGAGGGGTCTGTCTATACTACGGGCATAGCATCTATCTCAACATGCGGACTAGAAGTCATGACCTTCCCCCACAATCTAAAACTATCAATCCACCATAGAGCCGAGCCTCGTAAACAGCGCAGTCTCACCACCCTCTCGATGGCTGGCTTTAGCCTGCGGCTAGAAGCCTTGATGACCCAATACGGCCATTGGCTGGTTGGGTTGATGATTCTCTTTTTCGTGGCGATACAAGCACCGAACGTGTACGGACGCCATGTCTGGTACGACGAGTTAACCACCTATTACATTGCGCGGACCTTCAGCTGGTCCAGCATTTGTGAGGCCTTGCGCCTCACCGCCGATGCCCAGCCGCCCACTTATCACTTCCTCCAGATTCCCGTCCTGTTCCTGTTGGGCGACGATCCGCGAAACCTCCGCTGGCTCACCTTGCTGGCGAGCGCCGTGTCGCTGGCGGCGACGTTCGTGTGGCTCCGCCGGACGGCGAGCGCCGTGGCGGCCGTCGCGGGAGCCGCCATGTTGGCCGGCTCGGAGTTGGGCTATTATTCCACTGAAGCGCGCCCTTACGCGCTGCTCGTCGCCGCCGTCTCATTGGCGCTAGCTGCCCGTGGACTCACTTGGCGAATCCTCTGGCTGGCGATCGCCGTCAGTCTGCACTACTATGCATTCTTCGTGCCCATCGCCCTGGCCTTCACTGAGCGAAGCTGGCGTCGGCGCGCGGCTTACGCGCTGGCGCTTTGCCCATTGCTGATCACCCTTCCCGCCATGCAGCCGGTTCACCTTCTCACCTTAGGGGGCCCTTTTTCTGCTTCTTTGTATAGCCTATGGACGACGATGCCGAGCCTGGCCGGTGGATCGCTGCTGGCCATCGAAGCCCTCGTGCTGGTCGCCGTCGCTTGCTGCGCGCCCAAGAAATGGCGCGAGTGGCTCCCGCGCGATGGGGCCTTATGGGCGCTCGTCGCCATGATCCCCTTCTGCTGGCTGATGGGCCGCGGGTTCACCGGCATCTTCTTCCCCCGCTATGCGATCGTCAGCCTGCTCGGGGTCGCCGGCATCATCGCTTGGTTCGTCGATCGCCTGCCGCATCGCGCGCTCGTCTCGGCGGCCTTCACCGTCCTGGCCCTAGGGAGCAGCCTGATGCTCGCTCCAGAGCAGCGCTGGGACGGCCGCCCCACCGCCAACTTGATCGGCCAGGCAATCACGATGACTCATCGGCCGGTCGTGATGGGCCACTTCACCTTCCTCGACGTTTACTATCAACTGACCCCCGCCAATCGCGATCAATTCTATCGCCTCACCCCCAACCGGCCTACTTTCACCACGAGTTACTCGTACCGGCCCGGGCCACACGATAGCTACTCGGAAATGATCGGTAAATACGCCGGTTTCACGCCCGTAGGCGCGCAAGACTGGTTCAAAGGCCACTCCTCTTTCACCGTCGTTGCGCTGGACGAAGCCGACTGGATTCTGGTGGCTTGCCGGAAGCAGGGAGCCACCATCACGCCCGTCAGCCATGGCGAAACGCCGGGTCTGTATGCCGTGGCCATGCCCGCGTTTACCACGCTCTCGTCTCGTTGACTCTCGCGTTTCCCGCTAATCTGGAGGAGAGTGCATCTCCAAATGCAGTGGCTCGACCTTCTCTTTGCCCATTGGCCGATCAAAGCCTCCCTACTCCGTCCGCTGATTCCCCTCGGGCTGGAACTCGATCTCTGGCAGGGCGAGGCCTACGTCAGTGTGGTGCCCTTTCGCATGGCAGGCGTGGGCCCGGTGTTCTTGCCGGGGGGCAGCGCCTTCGCCGAGTTAAATGTCCGCACTTATGTGAAGCACCGCGATCGCGCGGGCGTTTGGTTCTTTAGTCTCGATGCGGCCAGCAGGCTGGGCGTGCGTTTGGCGCGCCGCCTCTTCTATCTTCCCTACTACGACGCCCGGATGAAGGTGGAGCCGCTGGGTGAGGGCTTCCTCTATGCCAGCCAGCGCACGCACCGGGGAGCGCCGGCCGCGCGGCTCGAAATGACTTACTCGCCGATTGGCCCCGCCGCCATCGCCGCACCCGGCAGCCTGGACCATTGGCTGACAGCGCGTTATTCACTTTTCAGCGCCGACCCGCAAGAGCGCATCTATCGCGGCGATGTCTCGCACGAACCTTGGTTACTACAACCCGCCATCGCCGATTGGCACCGTCTGGAAATGACCGCCGCCCTGGGCTTTCCCTTGGACACTCCACCCGTCTCACTCACTTTCTCGAAGCATTTAGAAGTCCGGGCCACGACACTCCAGCGCCTCAAACAGTAGGAACGGGAACAAAACGAACCCCGACTTGCCAGAAGAACATATTCACACGGTCAGAGGACTGGTACTCCGACCGAGTGAAGAAGTTCGTTGCGCCTACCAGCCGCGAACGATAGTGAGCGGGTCCTGCAAGCAAACCGGAGAAAGTTACAAACCAAGCGGTCGCGGTACGAGCTTGAGACTGACGTTTCATCTTGCCCGTGCGCAGAATGCTCGCGGCGCTTCCCGCAAATGGGCCATGAAAATGGACCAACGGCCTCACCGCGCTCAGAATATTACGCAAGCGAGGGGCAATCCACGGTAGAATTGCGGCGTTATGATGCGCAACACTCTAATCGCTTTACTGCTCTGCTATTCGGGCTTGATGGCCCAAAACAAGAAGATCGTCGTGATGGACAACCAGATCATCGGGGAACTCGGCACCATCCCGGGCGTGAACTTGGTGATGGCCACCGATCGCGCCACCGCCATGCGGGAGATTGTCGATGCCGACGCCGTGATCGGTGCGCCGAGCGGGGAACTGCTCCAACTCGGGAAGAATGTGAAGTGGGTGCAGATCATGAGTGCCGGCGTCGAGACCGTGCTTCACCTTTCGGGCAGTAACTACCTGCGCGATTCCGACATCGTGCTCACCAATAACCAGATCGTCCAAGGGCCCGAGATTGCCGACCACGCGCTGGCGCTGTTGCTGACCCTCTCGCGTGGCCTCCTCAAGTTTGAACGCATGCGGACGGACGAGAATTGGCAGCCGCGGCCCTATCCGGGCATTGAGCTGCGCGGGAAAACGGCGGTGGTGGTGGGCGTGGGCGGCATCGGCAGCCAGATTGCGCTGCGCGCCTGGGCGTTCGGCATGAACGTGATCGGCGTCGATCCCGAAGACATCCCCTTCTCGCCCTTCATCAGCCGCGTCGTGAAGCCTGACCAGATCGATACCGTCTTGCCGCAAGCCGATGTCCTGTTCATTTCCGCGCCTCATACACCGCAGAGTCACAAGATGATCGGGCCGAAACAATTCGAGTTACTCAAGCAGAATGCCTACTTTATCGCCGTCAGCCGCGGTGGCACTTACGATTTGAATTCGTTGATCAAGTCGTTGGATAGCCGCCGCCTGGCGGGCGCCGGGGTGGATGTGATGGATCCCGAACCGCTGCCCCGGGGCAATGCGCTTTGGAAGTTCGATAACGTCGTCATCACCCCGCACATCGCTGGCCGTTCGGATCAGGATCGCGGGCGCATGGTGGGCACGATCGGCGCAAATATCCGGCGCTTTGTGGCTGGCCAGCCGTTGATCAATGTCGTCGATAAAAAGAAGGGTTACTAGATACGGGTGACGAACCCCGGCCGTAAAGGACGGGATGACTTTGATCTCACCAAAAATCCATATTTACCCGGTCGAGGTACTAGCCCGTTCTTACTAGGCCGGCACGCTCACCGGTATGGCTACTGGCCTCGCCACCGGTACGCTCTCGTTGAAGCTATAGCCAAAGCCGCGCACCGAGCGAATAAACAGCGGCGCGGCGGGATCGTCCTCGATCTTCTGGCGCAGGCGCAAGATATATACGTCCACCGTACGATCAGTCACGGCGCGGTCATGTCCCCAAACCGAATCGAGTAACTGCTCGCGGCTAAAGACAATGCCCGGACGCGTCATCAGAAACTCGAGTAACTTGAATTCGGTGGCCGTCAATTGCAGCGCCGTCTCGTTTAGCTTGACGCGGAGGCTTTCGCGATCCACTTCCAGCCCGCCGGCCCGCAAAGTGCGCTGTGGTGCCCCTTGGCTGCGGAACTGGATCTTGATACGGGCGATCAACTCGCGCACGAAGAAGGGCTTCACGATATAGTCGTTGGCACCCAGTTCTAAGCCGACGATGCGGTCGGTTTCTGTGGCGCGGGCCGTAAGAAAGATCACCGGAATGTGGGCCAATTCCGCATGCGCACGGATGCCTTTGCAGATGTCGAGCCCATCGGAATCGGGCAGCATGATGTCGAGCAAGATGAGGTCAGGCCGCTCCCGGCGGCAGAGCTCAATCGCCCCTTTGCCGGTTTGCGAACCCGCCATTAGAAAGCCCTCTTTTTCGAGGTTGTATTTCAGAAGCGAGTAGAGATCGATGTCGTCTTCAATGAGCACAATCTTTTTCATATTGTTATCTACTTTCGACCATAGCGCTGATGAGTTACAAATACGTTAAGAATCCGTCAAGACAAAGTTAAATGCGATTGAATCGTTTCATCGGGGGACAGCCCCAAGTCATTCACCGGCACGGTAAAAAAGAAGGTGGACCCTTTTTCCAGCGTGCTCTCCACCCTCACCTCGCCGCCCATCGATAAAGTGAGATGCTTCACAATAGCCAAGCCTAGTCCGGTGCCGCCTAACTCGCGGGAACGGGCCTTATCCACGCGATAGAACCGTTCAAACAAGCGCGGCAGATCCTCGGCGGGAATGCCGGCACCGGTGTCGGCCACGAACACCTCGATTACTTCATGGGGCTCGTTACGCCCGGCCCGGGCCCCGATCGTGATCGTGCCGCCCGAGGCGGTGTACTTGAGCGCATTGTCGATCAGATTCGCCAGAATCTGATGCATGGCCTCGGAGTCACAAAAGACTTCCGTCGTGGCGCTCGCGTAAGCCATTTCCAGCCGGATCGACTGCTTATCGGCCATCGGCTTCATCGAATCGCGCGCATTGTCCAGCAGGCCATTCACGTAGTAAGAGGCAAAGTTAAAGCGCTGGCTCTTTAGCTCAACGCGAGAGAGCGTCAGTAAGTCGGCCGTTAAGCGCGTGAGACGCTCGGCATTCTGATGGATGATCTGCACAAACCGGGTGTTGTGCTGCGGATCTTGCAGCGCCCCGTCGAGCAACGTTTCGGCATAGCCCTGAATGGAGGCCAGCGGCGTGCGGAGCTCGTGCGAAACGTTGATGACGAAATCCTTGCGAATGCGCTCCAAACGCTCGAGTTCGACGTGTTCCTTTTGCAGCTGTTCGAACATGCCCTGCAGCTTTTCGCCCGTATCGTTGAGCCGCGCCGTCAGGATACCGAATTCGTTGCCCGACGTGGCGCTTGGGCGCGTTAGCCGCGCCGAGAAATTACCTTGCGCCAGTTGATGGGCGAACTCAATGATGGAGCCCAAGTGCGCCGAAAAATAGCGGGCGAAAAACGCCGAGATCAGAATGGCGGGCAGGAAAGCTAGCATGGTGGCACCCAGCATCTGGAAGCGAATCGCGTTCACCTGGGCATCGACACTCCGCAGCGGCACGGCCAGGCGCAGGGATCCCCCTTCAAAGGGCACGGCGATGTAGAGGAACTGCGTGCCCGCCATGGTGGGGCTAGCCCGGCGGCTGATGCCGACTTGCCCTTGGAGCGCCGCCATCACTTCCGGACGGCTGCGATGGTTCTCCATGCGCTCGGCTTGGTTCTCTGAATCGGCCATCACCCGGCCGTCGCCGGCGATGATGGTGAGCCGCCCTTCGGCCGCTTTGGCATAAGCCTTGAACTTAGTGGGGGTGAGGTCGGCTAAAGCGAGCACACGGCACTTGGCCACCAATTCGCGGCTCAGCGTGTCCACGTAAGACGTGGCGGCGATCTTCGACGCCATGAAGTCGACTCCCACCAAAGAGATGATCAGCACGCACAAGACGGCGGCGATCAGCTTGAGGAAGATTTTCCCGGTCATGGCAGCGCGGGTCAGCACCCCTTTATGGTGCCAGAATGCGCGCGCCGGTGGGTTTCAATCAGGTTACGGGAATCAGCGGATCGGGAGGGCGGCGGTGTTGCTCAGCCGGTCGTTCACTTTCAGGCGGAGGGTAAGGGTGGCACCGGGGGTGGCGCTGGACGGTACGGTGAAACGAATGGCGTTGACGCCCACCTGTCCTCCGCGTCCGCCGGCGAAGGTGGGGCTGACGGTGAGGTCTCCGAGCAGCACCTCCGCCGGGTCAAGGAGCTTGTAGGTGAGGAAGTCGGGCAAGGGGAAGCCGTCCGGGGCGAGCAGGTCGTAGCGCCCCGCACCGGTGGCGAGTAGCGTGAGTTGCTCGCCGGGGACGGCCGGCGAATCGGCCGTGATCTGGGTGCCATTGGCGCGGATGGCGACGGCGATCGGGGTCTGGCCGGCTGCGCCATCGTCGCGCGTAAACAAGCCGGGTGCGTTGCGGACGACGAGCATGTCGCTGGCGACTTCGGGCTGGCCCGACCGTTGGATGGTGATGCGGTAGCTGCCTGGCTCCAGGTCAGAAGGCACTTCAAAGTCGATGCGTTCGGGCGAGACCCAGAAGAGCGGCAACAGGCGCGTGCCTATCCGGACCACGGCACCGGCGAGAGTTTGGGCCAAGGGGCCGGAAGGGCCTTGCTCCGTGCGGTCTACCAGATTAGCGCCGATAATCGCGGCCACTGAGCCGGGCGCCACGCCAGGCTCGGGCGTCTCTCCAGCGGCATTGCGGACGCCCGCCGGATCGGCGAAGGGCACGATGTCGAAATTGGCGGTGGCCTGTTTGGGGCCCGTAACGGATAGCACCGTATTGGCGAAAGTGCCCACCAAATCGCCGTCCCAGCGGCGGAAGCGGAAGCCGCGCTGGGCGTCGACACTCATGGTGACATTAGTGCCGAAGCGATAAAAGCCATCCGGGCTGGCGGGGGTAAAGCTGAAACGCGCCGCCTTATCCGGGCTCGCGCCGATGAAAATTTTATGGGCCGACTGATACGTGGCCACCACGCTCTTGGCGTCACCATCGAAGGTGACGGAGCGCTCGAGCATCGCCTCGCCTGCCGCATCCTGCCAGCCGTTGAACTCCATGCGGCTCACATCGCTGTTGAGCGAAGCGATGGCCGGTGCCACAATACGGACGGTGGCGGCGGTTGGACGATCAAGCACGCAAGGCGTCAAGCACATCGCGCCGTCCACTTGCAGCAGATAGCCCGAGGGCCGGGTGTCGACAATCACGCGGGGCAACTTGCGATAGCGGGCGATCAGGTTAATGCCCTTCTCCGGCACAGTGACTGTCTGCGCTGCGGTCCCGTCGTTGCTCCAGCCCTCGAAGATATATTTGCGGCCATTGGAATCGGTGGTCTCCAGCGGAGCGTCGACGTCGATCTTGCGGTCCACTCCGGCATAGAAGTTGTAGCCTACAGGATTGTCGGAGCCTTGCACTTTCACTTTGAGACCCACCGGACTGGTGGACACGTTGAAAGCGGCCCCCCGGATGAAGCGAGCCGTTACGGTGACCGCGCCGTTCGCGCCCACGGCGGGCGTATAGAGGACGTTTTGACCCTTGGGAAGGCCGTCGAAACCATCGAGAACAAACAGGGCGCCAAAGGCGTCGCGCTGTGGGCTCAACGCGCCCAGCAGCTTCGGCGCACCGAAGGCCCAGTCCACATCGGCGGGGGTTTTGATGGGAGTGCGATCCACCAGAACCGTCAATTCCGGGGGCACGGTCTCCAGCCGCACCGGCTTTGCGCCGTCAAAACGCGCGAAGATATTGCGCGGCCGGTCATGCAAAAAGGTCTGGATCGGCCGGCGGTCCGCATCGACCCCAAAGGCTTGGCTCCACCCTCCGAAAACGAAACCCGCGTAGGGTTCGGCCACGATGACGATGTTCGATCCGGCGGTGAGCCAGACCTGCGTTCCGCCGTAATAAACCGTGCCGTTCACGGTGACTTGCCCGTTGCTGCCGGGGCAGCGGATCAACGGGTTGGGACAATCGTAGAAATAGAGCAGAATCGTATGCTCGAGCAGCACGGTAGCCGTAATCGAGGTAACAGAGGGGTCGGCGGTGACGGTGGCGGTGGAGGACGTACTAAACGTCGTGCCATCGGCGAGCGTCCATCCGGAGAAAGTGTAGCGGGAACCGGAGGTGCGCGAGTCCTGAAGGGCCACCAGGCTAATGATGTGCTTAGATCCACGGCTCCAGAAAAATGTTTGCGTGGACTGATAATCGACGCCATCCACCTGAAACCTGACGTTGGGCGTGCTGGTGCCAATGCGAATCTGCGACACCGGCTCCTGCGCCGTGGCCGAACGAATACTCAACATCATTAAAATGAATAAGATAGAACCGTAGCGCTGAATCACTTAATCCGCCTTCCAACGTACCTTCGGCTGGGTTCCGCCATCGGTGCATGGGTGGGAAGCCTTAGTACTGCTTGTCTGGGTGGCAGCGTTGGGGGACGCCGTTCCCTAAAGGGAGGATCGGCGGAACGGCGGGATCTCTTTATTCAAGGAGTGGGGTGGCTGACAGCAGTTCCAAAAGCCGCAGGGCTACCTCCTTGCCTCGCTCGCCCACTTCGCCCAGCGGACCGACGCAACTGGGGCAGCCGGACTCGCAGGGGCACTGCCGCAGCAATACCTCGCTGGAGGCCATCAGCCGGTGGCGCATAGTGAAGAGTGGTTGGCTTTGGCCGATGCCGCCCGGGTAGGCGTCGTAAAGAAAAACGTTGGGCTCGAAGCCTTGGGGCGTGGGCACGGTATCTTCGGTAACGGCGACGCCCAAGTCGCGCGGGTCGCACATCAGCAAGAGGCTCGCCACAGTCCGCATGGCGTTGGCCAAGCCGATGATGCCGGCTTGACGCCCGGTGGGCGTGTACATTCGCAGGTGGGCCAGAAAGGCGGCGGGAAAGTGGAGCCAGAATGCCGTGGTGTGCATCTCCTGCTCGGGTATCGACAGGTGCCCGGAGCCAATATTCTCGTTAGTGTAAAACTTGATTTTCTTGAAGCCCACGATCTGTTGGTTGACGCGCACATCGCCCCAGACGGAGGCCGCGTCAGCTAGCGGCGCGCGTTCGAATTCTTCAAGGGCCTTTACTTGTGTATGGTCGATCGCGTCGGTGTAATAGTCGCAATCCACGCGGCGCACGAAAGCCTTGCGCGCGCCGTAGTCGAACTTCTCCACTTGAAACATCTTAGCTTCGTGTAAGTAGATCGCTTTCTCATGCAGCGTGACTAACGCGGAGGGAAATGAGACCTCGGCAATGACTTTATTTTCCGCAGTCGTGTCGATAACGATGAAGTTATCGCTACTAACGGCGCGCAAGCCGATGGCATCGGCGGGGTAACTATCTGAGGTCCAGTGCCAGGCGTTGGCGGAGTGGTGCAGGAAGCCCGCATCCACCAGAAACTCGCACATTTCGCGGGGATCGTGCGGGCCAATTTTTTCGTCTTCGCGCAGGGGTAACTCAAAGGCGGCGCACTTCAGATGTCCGAGTAAGATCTCGAGGTTATTGGCGTTGATGTGGGCGCTTTCGGGCGGACGGCCAAAGAAGTAATCGGGATGCTCGATCATGTATTGGTCAAGCGGGGCGGAGGAGGCGACCATGATCGCGAGGGAGGGCCGCTGACGGCGTCCGGCCCGGCCGCCGCGTTGCCAGGTGGCGGCAATGGTACCGGGGTAGCCGGCCAGGATGACGGTGTCGAGCGAGCCCAGGTCAATGCCGAGTTCAAGGGCATTGGTGGCGACGACACACTTGATGGAGCCGTCGCGAAGTTTGCGTTCGATTTCGCGGCGTTCCCGCGGCAGGTAACCGCCGCGATAGCCGCGGACGGCCTCAGCGGGTACTTGGCCGCGCTCGCGCGAGTCCTTTAGATACTTCACCAGAATCTCGGTGGCGAGGCGGTTGTTGCAAAAGACCAGGGTCTGTTGCCCGCGTTCAATCGACTCTTCGGCAATCCGCCGGGCTTCGTGCAAGTAACTACGCCGGATGCCCAATTGGCGATTCACGTAAGGCGGATTATAGAAGACAAAGAATTTATCGCCCGCCGGGGCGCCGCTTTTTTCTACTAACTCGAAAGGCTGCTCGGCGATGGCTTCGGCTAACTCACGCGGATTGGCAATGGTGGCCGAACAGCAGATGAATTGCGGGTGGGAGCCATAGAAAGCCGCGATGCGTTTCAAACGGCGGAGTAAGTTGGCGAGGTGACTGCCATAAACACCGCGGTAGTAATGCAATTCATCAATGACGATGTAACGCAGATTCTCAAAAGCCTTCGCCCATTTCGTATGATGCGGTAACATTCCGGCGTGCAGCATGTCCGGATTGGTGAGCACGAGTTGCGCGCGTTCGCGGATGGCGCGGCGGGCGTCCTGCGGCGTGTCGCCGTCGTAAGTAAAGGCTTTGATGTCAGAGCCGATGGTATCGAGCGTGGCTTGTAGTTCGTGTAACTGGTCTTCGGCGAGGGCCTTGGTGGGAAAGAGATAGAACGCGCGGGCGCTGGGGTCACTCAAGAGGGTTTGGAGTACGGGGAGGTTGTAACAGAGGGTTTTGCCGGAAGCGGTGGGCGTGACGATGACGGTGTTTTGGCCGGTAGTAATGTGGGTGAAGGCGGCGGCTTGGTGCGAATAGAGCTGGTCAATGCCGCGGCCGGCGAGCATTTGGCGAAGGCGGGGGTCGAGGTTGAGGGGGAAGGGGGCGTATTCGGCGGCGCGGGCGGGGATGTGGTGAACGGCGCGAATGGGCGAATCGGGCTGCGCCATCAGCTCCTGGAATTTGGCGATGGCGGCTTCGAGGGAAGCGCGGCGAACGGGGAGTTGAGCGCCAGGGTCGGCGAAGGGGGAATCAGGAGTGAGGTTGAAGCCGAGTTGTTGGGACATGTTTCGCCGTTTCTTCTCTTGTACCGTGAAAAGGGTTACGCGGGCAAGTCCGGCGTTGGTAGGCGTGCCGTGGATTGTTGCCGGATTGGCTCCGGGCTCGAATTGATTTGGGCTTGAGATTCTGCATTTTCGGGTCCGGAAGGGGTGTTTTGCGAAACAGAGCCAAATTCGGGGTTATCGGTTTCGTCTGATGGGGTTACGAGTAGGTGATTGTGTTCGAGGGGGCGTCGGAAGTCCTGCTCGATTGGGACGCGGTAGCGGAAGAAGTTTTTGTGGATGAGGTCGTGGGGGTCG
>JANLPT010000077.1:0-6810 GCA_031367405.1 Bryobacteraceae bacterium | reverse complement strand
CAGGTCATCCGTCGTGGTCTCGCCGGCAACGAAGTTCTCCTTGTAGACGATCCGCGAGCTGAACATCACGGCAGGGTCGCCCAGATCGCCGTGCCCGGTTACGCCGCTATCGATGATGGCGATGCCGATCCCTTTGCCGTTGAAGCTATTGGCCAGCGCGATATCGGCGCGGACCGTGGGTTGGATGAGGTCGAGGTTGGCTTTCACTTCCCGGTCGGGCGAAACGTACTCGACCGAGGGGTCCGTGGCAAGGGCTTCGAGTTGGTCTGGCGTGACTTCGAAGAGGGTGGATTCGCCGAGGTCGGCTCGTTCGACGGCTCCGCGCGATAGTAAACGCGCGCGGCCTTGTTGCTTGTTCTTGGCACCGGCCTTGAATTGGACGATGACGGGGATGGAGGTCTCTTTGGTTCGGCCCTCGCGCACTGCTTTCAGCTCGGGGGCCAGCGTGTCCGTAAACGGCTCCTGCGCATAGGCTACGCCCAGGGCAAGAATCGTGACGAGGAGAATGGATCGGATTCGCATGCCAACTCTAATGCACGTGGCTGGCCAAAGAGGACTCTATTTATTTGCAATGACTTATCGGTGCGTTGCGGAGCGGAGGGGACAAACTGTCCCCTCTGGGAGGACAGCTTGTCTGGGCCATGGGCGACGATAGAGGGGTGAGTCTGCTGGGTTTGGAATCGACGAGTTGCGCGGCGCTGGGGCCTGAGGTGAAGCTGCACCGGGCGCGGCAGGTTTACAAGTCGCTCGACGCGGACCGTATGGAGTTGCCGGAAGGCGGCCAATGGGGGAACGGCGAATTACGCTTTCGATTTCCGGCTTGATTCCGAAGATTGAGGCGATGGGGCGGGCGGCCGCGCCCGAAAGAGTTCATCTTGTGGCGTACGTCCTGCTGGGCGGCTTTAACGATACCGATGCCCATCGATTGGCCTGCTGAGCGGTCTGCACGGCAAAGTGAACCTGATTCCGCTGACCCCGGGCGCGGAATTCCGTTCGTCGCGCCCCCAGAGGAGCGGGTGCGCGCCTTGCGGCGTTGAAAAGGAGTCAACGTACCGGGCTCAGAAGGGCAAGCCGTGGTGCCCTACTTCTCTCCCAGGATCTGAACGTTCGACTGTTCCGCTTGGGGGGTGCCCGATCCCCAGACGGCTGAGGAACCCCAGACGGCGGACGAACCCCACAGAGCAGAGGAGCCCCAGACAGCCGAGGAACCCCAAACGGCCGAAGTTTGGCTGACGAAGGCGTTGCTCCCCCAGACAGCCGAGGAGCCCCACACGGCTGACGAGCCCCAAAGGGCGGACTGGTCAGTCACGAGATAAACCTGATTCGTGGCCGCATCGTAACGGACCTCGGGCGAGAGCGCCGGTTTGGTGGCGACGTCGACGGAATTGAGGGCGGCCCACACATCCAGGTAACCGGCACCGACGGTGAACAGATCGTATTGGCTCACGTAGACCGTGCCGGTGACCGGATCGGTGGCGGTGCTGGAAGTGGGGAAGTTCTTGGTGGCCGACTTCATCAACCGCGCCTTGACGGTGTCGGGCGAAAGCGAGGGGTCCTTTTGCAGCATCAGGGCCACCGCGCCGCTCACTACCGGCGTGGCCATGCTGGTGCCGCTGAGCCGATAATAGTCGTGCGAAGTGGCAGGGCCACCCTGCGAGTAATAGCTGGACGGAATCGCATTTCCCGGATAAGCACTCACGAGTTCGCCGTTCAACGTGAGTAGCGAGGCAACGCGATTGCCGGGCGCGACCAGATCGGGCTTGGCGATGCGATCGATCATCGACGGGCCCTTGGAACTGTAACTGGCGATTTCGTCATCGTCGCGAGCGGCCGTCTCGCGTGTCTTCATGGCCCCGACCGTGATGACGCGAGGGTGGTTGCCCGGCGAGGTGATGAGCCCGTAGCCTTGCGAGCCGAAGCTGTTGTCGCGTCCGTAGTTGCCGGCGGCGGCCACGACGACGATACCCGCGTCGACAGCGCGGTTGACGGCGCGGCCGAGGGGATCGGTCTTATAGCTCTCCACCACCGGGCGGCCGAGCGACAGGTTGATGACGCGAATGTTATATCTGGCTTTCAGCGCGATGGCCCGGTCGATGGCGGCGATCACCTGGCTGTCGGTGCCGATGCCATTGGCGTCCAGAACGCGCAAGTTGATGAGGTTAGCGGCCGTCGCAACTCCCCGAAAAGTCCTAAAGCCCTTGGCCGAGGCGGAGCCATCGCCGGCGGCAATGCCCGCGACGTGGCTGCCGTGTCCATAGAGGTCGTCGGCTTTCTTATCGCCGGGGACGAAGTTCTCTTCATAGACGATGTGATCCAGGTCCCGGTGCTTGGTCACGCCGCTATCGATGATGGCGATGCCGACGCCTTGCCCGGTGAAGCCGTTGGCGAATGCGATGTCGGCGCGCACAGCGGGCTGAATGAAATCGAGATTGGCCCGGACTTCGCGATCCGGCGAAACGTAGGCGACGGCCGGATCGGACGCCAGCGCCTCAAGCTGGCTGGCCGTCACCTCGAAGAGCGTGGATTCGCCGAGGTCGAGTTTTTCGATCGCCCCGCGCGAGGCCAGCCTCGCGCGGCCCTGCTGCTTGTTTTTGGCACCGGCTTTGAATTGCACGATGACCGGGAGGGTGGTCGCTTTGGTTCGACCCTCGCGCGCTGTTTTCAGATCAGGGGACAGAGTTTCCGCAGAGGGCTCCTGGGCGTAGGCTCCACCAATGGCCAGAATCATGACGAGGAGAATGGGTCGGATTCGCATCCCAAATCTAGGGCACGTGGCTGGCCAAAGACGGCTTTATTTATTTTCAGTGACTTATGAATGAGGGCAAGCCGGATGGGACAAAATGTCCCATCCAGCAGGACAGCTTGTCTGAACAGTGAGCCAGATTTGGCGATACCAGACTTAGCGACACCAGACTTAGCGACAATGGAGGGGTGAGTCTGCTGGGTTTGGAAATCGACGAGTTGCGCGCGGCGCTGGGGCCAGAGGTGAAGCTGCACCGGGCGCGGCAGGTTTATAAGTCGCTCTACGCGGACCGCGACGAGTTTCCGGAGGCGGGCCATCTGCGCGAGGCCAGCCGGTATGTGTCGATCGATGGCACGGTGCGTTACCTGTTGCTGCTCGAAGACGGCAAGATCATTGAGACGGTTTTCATCCCGGAAGGCGACCGCGACACGATCTGTATTTCGTCCCAGGTGGGATGCCCGGTGGATTGCAAGTTCTGCCTGACGGCGCTGATGGGGCTGGAACGCAATCTGACGGCGGGCGAGATAGTGGGCCAAGTGCTGCATGTGATGCGCCGGCATAGCCTGGAACCCAAGCTCCGCACGATGAATATCGTGATGATGGGGCAGGGCGAGCCGCTCATGAACCTCGACAACGTGCTCCAAGCCACGCGCCTCCTGGTGGATCAGCGCGGCATCGGCATGGGCGAGCGCCGCATCACACTGTCAACATCGGGCTTGATTCCAAAGATTGAGGAGATGGGCCGGGCGGCCATCCGGCCCCGCCTGGCGATCAGCCTCAACGCGTCCAGCGAAGAACAGCGGCGTGAGATCATGCCCATCACCAACAAGTGGCATCTGCACGACTTGCTGGACGCCTGCCGGCGCTATCCGCTGCGCCCCAAGGAGTTTATCTTCGTCGAATACGTCCTGCTGGGCGGGGTGAACGATTCTGACGCGGACGCGCAGAGGTTGGTGGCGCTGCTGAGCGATCTGCACTGCAAAGTGAACCTGATTCCGCTCAACCCGGGCCCGGGGATTCCCTTCGTCGCGCCTGGTGAGGAACGAGTGAGTGCCTTTCAGCGGATCGTGATCCCCCACGTGTCTTGCTACGTCCGCCGTGCCCGCGGGCAGGACATTTACGCGGCTTGCGGCCAATTGAAGCGCATGTCAGAGTTGGTGGCGATCGCTCCGCCGGTGATTGGCTAATTTTTTTTAATATTTGCTAAACTAACGGCCAGTGCCTCAGATAGCGGAAACTTATCGATCGGACGCCTCGGCCGGGCTCGTCGTCTTTTTGGTCGCCTTACCGCTATGCCTGGGGATCGCCCTCGCCAGTGGCGCTCCCCTGTCTTCGGGCATTCTGGCGGGCATCATCGGTGGCACCGTCGTGGCGCTCCTTTCAGGCTCCGAAGTCAGCATCAGCGGACCGGCCGCCGGCTTGGCGCTCATCGCCGTCACCGCCATCCAACAACTGGGCGGCTTCCCGGTCTTCCAGACCGCCATCGTCCTCGCCGGACTCATCCAAATCTGCTTTGGCGCGCTGCGCTTCGGTTCGGTGGCCAATTACGTGCCGAGCTCCGTGCTCAAGGGCATGCTGGCGGGCATTGGTTTGGTGATTATCTTGAAGCAGATTCCCCACGCCGTGGGCCGGGACATCGACTTCGAAGGCGACTTTTCGTTTTTCGCGCGCTCTGGCGGAAACACCTTCACCGACATCGTCCAGGCGCTGTATTCGTGCAATGGCGAGGCGATTCTCATCTCGATTTCCTGTTTACTACTCTTACTGGCTTGGGAATCGCGCTGGCTGCAACGGTTTACGTTCACCAAGTTCTTCCCGGGCGCATTGGCCGCCGTGCTGTTGGGTACGGCCATGAATGAGGTGTTCCGGGCGCTGTTCCCTAATTTCTATCTGCGCGCCGAGGACGGGCATTTGGTCGCGCTGACGGTGGTGAACAGCGCGGATGCCGCCCTTTCGCTGTTTTCCCGGCCCGACTTCAGCGCGCTGCTGCGTCAAGACGTTTGGATCACGGCTTTGACCCTGGCCGTGGTCGCCAGCCTGGAGGCCCTGCTATCGCTCGAAGCCGCCGAGAAGCTTGACCCGATCAAAGGCGTGGCTTCCCCGAACCGCGAGCTCTGGGCGCAAGGTGCCGGTAATGTTTGCAGCGGGTTAGTGGGTGGCTTGCCGATCACCTCCGTGGTGATTCGCACCTCCGCCAATATTTACGCGGGTGGACGCACGCGCCTGTCCGCGTTAGTCCATGGCGGTTTGCTGCTAGTGGCCCTGCTCGCCATCCCGCACTGGCTGAACCACGTTCCGCTCGCCAGCCTGGCCGCCATTCTCATCCTGATTGGCTACAAACTCAGCAACCTGCAACTCTTCGCCCGCATGTACGCCGGCGGACGAGCCCAGTTTCTCCCCTTCATCGTCACCGTGTTGGGCATCGTCCTGGTCGACTTACTCAAAGGCGTGCTGGTTGGCCTCGCCGTGGGGTTGTTCTTTGTCTTACGGGCCAACCATCACCGGGCTACGACGGTGGTGAACGATGGCCATTTGTATCTGCTGCGTTTTAACAAGGACATGTCCTTCTTAAATAAAGCTGACCTTAAGTTACAACTCGCCGCTATTCCCGATGACGCCTACTTACTGATTGACGGGCACAACGCCACGTTCGTCGATACCGACATCGACGACGTGATTGCGGATTTTCTCGAGAACGCCCGCTCGCGGCGGATCAAAGTGGAATTGAAAAAAACAAATGGTTCGGCGCGGAACATCTCCACCGTCAGCCTGACCGCGAAAGGATAAGCCTCATTGGAATCGCATAAGAAACTTTTGCTGGCCAACAAAGCCTGGGTGCAGGACAAGGTGAGTGTCAACCCGGAGTATTTCTCCCGGATGGAGAAGACGCAGACCCCCGAATACCTTTGGATTGGTTGCTCCGACAGCCGCGTGCCGGCCGAAGAAGTGACGGGCCGCGAGCCCGGAGAACTCTTTGTGCATCGTAATATCGCCAATCTGGTCGTCCATACCGACTTCAACATGCTGAGCGTCTTGCAATACGCGGTGGAAGTGTTGAAGGTGAAGCACGTCATCGTCTGCGGCCATTATGGCTGCGGAGGCATTAAGGCGGCGCTGTCCCACAAGCATCTGGGGCTGATCAACAAATGGCTGCGGAACATTAAGGACGTCTACCGCGCGAATCACCGGGCCCTGGACTGCCTGCCCGATGAAGAGCAGTGGCGGCGGTTGGTGGAACTGAACGTCATCGAGCAGGTAAATCACCTGGCCGAGACGTCGATTGTCCAGCATAGTTGGAAACGCACGGAGCTGCCGGTGTTACATGGCTGGGTCTACGACCTGCAGACCGGTTTGCTGAAGGAACTGGCGCTGATGAATGCGCAAAGTCCGCTGGACCCCATCTTTCAGTTCGACTTCGATGATTAGGAGGCCTCATGGCAAAGCTTAAGGGATATCTCAAGTCGGACGCATCCTCGGGATTGGTCGTCTTTCTGGTGGCGTTGCCCCTGTGCTTGGGGATCGCCTTGGCCAGTGGCGCGCCGCTGTTCGCCGGAATCCTGGCGGGCATTATCGGGGGCACCGTCGTCGCGATGCTCTCCGGCTCCGAGGTGAGCGTCAGCGGACCCGCCGCCGGCCTCGCGGTGATCGTGGCCTCCGCCATCCAGCACTTGGGCAGTTTCCCGGTATTCCAAACCGCCATCGTGCTGGCGGGTCTCCTGCAGCTGGCCTTTGGCGTGCTGAAGCTGGGTTCGGTGGCCGACTACGTGCCCAGCCCGGTGCTGAAGGGCATGTTGGCCGGCATCGGGATCGTCATCATCCTCAAGCAGATTCCGCACGCCGTGGGACGGGATACCGATTACGAAGGCGACCTCTCGTTTCTTGAGCAGGCCGGTGAAAATAGCTTTACCGACATCGTCAAGGCCCTTTACGCGAGCAATGGCGAAGCCATCATCATCTCCCTCTCCTGCATGCTCCTCATCCTGGCTTGGGATTCGGCTTGGCTGAAGCGGTTTCACTTCACTAAGCTTCTGCCCGGCGCGTTGGCGGCCGTGATTCTCGGCACCGCG
>JANLPT010000040.1:0-10767 GCA_031367405.1 Bryobacteraceae bacterium | reverse complement strand
GGCCAGATCTTCCATCAGCGCAAAGACCTCGGCTTTCGCCCCCACATCGATCCCGCGCGTCGGCTCGTCAAATAGAAAGATCCCCGCCGCGCGCGCCAACCACTTAGCGATGGCGACCTTCTGCTGATTGCCGCCCGACAGACGACCCGCTAACTGCCGCGCGCTCGACGCTTTCACTCGTAGCCGTTCGATAAACTTCGTCTCCACCGCGCGTTCAGCCGCCTGATGCAACATGCCGTAGCGGCTCACCAGATCCAGGCTGGCCAGCGTAATGTTCTGCCCAATCGGCAACCCCAGCGCGAGCCCCGTCTTTTGCCGGTCCTCCGTGATGTACGCGAGGCCTGCGGCGACGGCCTCGCGCGGCGACCGGATGCGTTGCGCCACGCCATCCACTTCAATCGTCCCCGCGTCCATCGCGTCAATGCCAAAGATCGCCCGGCACAATTCTGTCCGGCCCGCGCCAATCAGCCCGCCGATGCCCACGATCTCGCCCGCATGCACTTCCAGGCAAATGTTTTTGAGCAAGGGCGCGCGGCTCAAGCCTTGCACCTTCAACCGGACCTTGCCCCGTTCCATCCGCTCGCGCTGATACACCTGGCTCACTTCGCGGCCCACCATGTGCTTGATCAACTGGTCCATGCTGAGGTCAGCGAGCGCACTTGTATGCACCGTCTCGCCGTCACGCAAGACGGTCACCTGGTCGCCGATGGTGCGTAACTCGTCCAGCCGATGGGTGATGTAGATGACGCCCACGCCGCGTGCCTTTAACTGCGCCACAATCCGGAACACCTCGCGCGTCTCGGCTTCCGACAACGACGAAGTCGGCTCGTCGAAAATCAACAGACTGGACCCATGCCGGATCGCCCGGCAAATCTCCACCATCTGTTTGCCCGCCGGGCTCAATTCGCGCACCTGTGTTTCGGCGCGCAGCGGAAAACCATACTGCTCGATCAAATGGCGCGCCTCTTGCATTAAGCGGTGACGCGGAACGAAGCCATACTTCGCGCCCTCACGCCCCAGAAAGATGTTTTCGGCCACCGTCAGGTGCGGGGCCAATAAGCTCTCCTGATGCACCATGGAAATTCCGGCTTCGGCCGCGTCTCGCGGACTGCGAAACGTCACCGGCTGCCCGCGCCACAGCACGCGCCCTTCATCGGCCGTCTGCATCCCGGCCACGATCTTCATCAAGGTCGACTTGCCGGCGCCGTTCTCGCCCATCAGCAAATGCACTTCGCCCGCATTCACCCGCAGGGTGCCCTGGCGCAATGCCGTCACCCCGCCAAAGCGCTTCTGGATTCCCTCAAGTTGCAGCAGCATCGGAAGCCTCTGAGTGTATCAGCCAGACAATCCCGGCTAGCGCCCGCGCTCCACCAACATCACGCGACCCCGCCACCGCCACCGTCAGCGACTCGCCCAGAATCAACCAGCCCAGTAAGCTCGCCAGGATCGGCTGCGAGTAAGAAAGGATGCCGGCCCACACCGGCCATGGCAGCTGTCCAACGGCCTTCGGCCTTCTATAGATATACCAGTAGCACGCATAAACCCGCCACGACGGTGCGCAGGGCGGCGAGAGTGATTAAGGGAAAGTAAGGTGCCACTGACTTCACCACGATATAGTTCAGTGACCAAATAAACGTCATCAGGCTGATCAGTAAATAGAGCTTCGTCCGGCTTGGCCGGTGCCGATCGGCGTGAAGGTCGACGGGCAGGGCGGTGGGCAGGCTGCGATGGTAATCAACTCAGCACTTCCTCCCGCACTTGCACGCTCTTCAAAAAATCATGGTCAATCCGGTAGCCAAAACCCGGCTCATCATTGATGGCAATCGTGCCGCGCGGCGACACCGTCACCCAAGGCTCGATGATGTCCTGCTTCCAGTAACGCGCACTCGCCGACACGTCGCCCGGCAACACAAAGTTCGGCAAGGTGGAGAGCGCGATGTTATGCGCCCGGCCGACGCCGGCTTCCAACATGCCGCCGCACCACACCGGAATATTATGTTTCGCGCAAACGTCATGGACGCGCTTGGCTTCGCCGAAACCACCCACGCGGCCCAATTTAATATTAATAATGCCGCACGCGCGCATCTCGATGGCTTGCTCGGCATGATGCGCCGACCGGATACACTCATCCAGACAAATCGGCGTCTTCAACCGCGCCTGCAATGGCACATGGTCAATAATCTCATCGTGCGCCAGCGGCTGCTCAATCATCATCAAGTAGAATTCATCCAACTTTTGTAGATGATCGATATCGTCCAGCGTGTAAGCTGAGTTCGCATCGGCCATCAAGGCAATTTGCGGAAACTCACGGCGTACTTCACGGATGACATCGATATCCCAGCCCGGTGCGATCTTCATCTTGATGCGCTGATAGCCGGCCGTCACTTCGGTCTCAATCTTCTTGAGTAACTGCGCCACCGTATCTTGAATGCCAATTGACACGCCGCAAGGAATCTCGCGCCGCGCTCCACCGCCAATGGCGGCCCACAAGGGCACGCCCTGCAGACGCGCTTCCAGGTCCCATACGGCCGCTTCCACGCCGCCCCGCGCCATATGATGACCGCGGATATGCGCCGTCCGCGCGTTTACCTCGCCGGCCGAAGCCAGCTCATGCCCCAATAGACGCGGAGCCACATAGTCGCGCCCGATCATCCACGCGGCGTCGACCCACTCTTCGTTATAAAAAGGGTTTTCGCCGCACGTCATCTCGCCCCAGCCCGACACACCGTCCATTTGCACTTCCACCAGCACGATGGAACGCGAGTAAGTACGGCCAAAGCTGGTTTGGAAGAAATGCACCAGCGGCATTTCGATGCGCCGCAGTATAATCCGGTCTAGTTTGATTCCCATGGTCCTAGTAAGTAAGTGCCTGTTTCCGGTGTCGATTCGACACCAATCACGGCCAGCCCTTCGCGAAAGTAACGCGAGAAAGCGGCCCCTGCTTCCGCTTGAATGGCGCGCGCCTTGTCGGGGTCACGCACTTTGATTTCGGCGATGCCGGATGGCAGGCTCACCCTGGCTTCCACCGGGCGGCGCGGGTAAACGCCGCCGCTCGTAATGGTTCGCGCCCGTTCGCCCGCAATGTGCCACTCGGCGATGCAGCGGTCGGTCGGCAGCCCGCCATGCAGATGGCTCGACGTCGTCCCGTATTGGTTATAGACGAACCGCCGGACCACCGCGCCCAGTCGCTCGACGTTGAAGAAGGCGTTCTTTAGCTCCAAAGGATCGAAGGTCCACTCGATCAGATCGAAGCCCTGCGCCAGCGCGTCTTCCCTTTGTGCGAGCTTCAACTTGCGGCCCAGGCCGTGGTTGCGGTAATCCTTCAATACCCCCAGCATGTGGCTGTGCAAGTAAGCCTTGCCGCCCGGCTTCACGCCCGGAATCGCGAGTAGAAAAGCCACCATTTTTGCGCGATCGAAGGCCCCAAATACTTGCCCCCCGATCTTGGTCGAGACGACGAACAGCCGCATGGGTAAAAGGTCAATATCCTCAAAGCCCCAAATCGTCTTCTGTAACTGCACCGCGTCGCGGAACTCACTCTGTTCCGTTAGCGTTCGGATTTCAATGCGATCTTCGCTTCCTGCCACAGCAACTCCATCTCGTCAATATTCGAATCTTCAAATGGCCGGCCCATCTCATTGAGCCGCGCCTCCACATAGCCGAAACGCCGGCGGAACTTGGCGTTCGATTTTCGCAAGGCCTGTTCGGGGTCCAGCCGCAAGAAGCGCGCCAGATTCACCATCACGAATAGGATGTCGCCAAACTCATCCTCAATCTCCGCCGGCTGGCCTGCGGCGCGCGCCTCATCCAGTTCGGTCAACTCTTCTTGCAGCTTCTCGAACACCGGTTCGATGCTGGGCCAATCAAAACCTTGCGCCGCCGCCTTAGCCGAAATTTGAGAAGCCTCGGCCAATGCCGGCTGCGCACGCGACACGCCATCCAACAGCGTCCCCTTCGCCTGGCCCTTCGCGGATTTTTCGCTGGCCTTGATGACGTCCCAATTGCGCTTCACATCTTCGGCGGTCCCGGCGGTCACATCCCCGAAAATGTGCGGATGACGCCGGATGAGTTTCTGGTTGATCGCCGTCAGGCAATCTTCAATCCGGAAGTGGCCGGCCTCGGCCGCTAACTGCGCAAAAAAGACTGGTTGCAACAGCAAGTCTCCCAGTTCCTCGCTCAACTCAGGCCAATCGCGCGCATCGATGGCGTCGAGCACCTCGTAGGTCTCTTCGAGTAGATAAGGCTTGATGGTGTCGAAGGTCTGCTTCTGGTCCCAAGGGCATCCACCCGGGGCCCGCAGGCGCGCCATCAGCGCCACCAGTTCGTTCAACCGGTCACCCGCTGTCAAATGAACGGATTCAGGGCGGGAAGGGATTTCACTCATAAGTTGGAAAAACTCGGACGACTGGCGGAACTCTTACTGTAACATCCGGGTTAAGCCCAATGAACAGAACGCGCTCGAGCGGGCCCTAACGGGTGAGCCCGAAACTGGCGATGAATGAGTTGGAGGGGATCAATGTTGGGTTCGAATAGTAAAACTGCGCTGGCACTATTGTTGACGGCGCAACTGGTCAGTTCGCAAACACTAACGCCGGAAGAAATTCTTGAGCACGCCAATTGCCTTTACTTTGGCCCGCAACATAGTGCACTGGCCAACGTGGGCGTGGTAGGACGGGGCGGTGCGGCCCGCCGGTCGCCCGTCGATGCGCTTACCTCTGAAGTAGCCGCCCGGCTGGAGCTCGGCCCTCGCGCGACCTCTAGACCTGGCACCCTCGCCGTACCAGGTGGCAGCCGCACCAACACCAAGCTCCAACTCGACCAACTCGGGCTGATTGACCGGTATACTTTCCCAGCCATGAGCGATGCCGGTGTCGCCCCCGCTGAGCTTAGCTCCGATGGCGAGTTCTGCCGCCGCGCCACACTGGACCTCACCGGCCGCATCCCCACCACCGGCCGGCTGCTGCAATTTCTAGCTGACCCTGCCGCCGACAAACGGGCCAAATATGTCGACGAGTTATTGGGCAAGCCCGAATTTCTTGATAAGTGGACCCAATATTTCGGCGACCACTTCAAGAACAATTCCGAGAACTCACAGATCCGCCGGTACCCCGAAGGCGTGACGGCCTTCAACACTTTCATCCGCTCCTCGCTCGAAACCAACAAGCCCTATGACCAATGGGTCCGCGAGATGATCACCGCCACCGGCACCAATAGTTATGACAAGGGCGAGTTGAATTTCCTGATCGGTGGCGTCGTCGCCGGCACCGCGCCCATCCAGGATGTTTATGACCAGCAAACCACCAACATCGCCAAGACCTTTCTAGGGATCGCGCACATGGACTGTGTCCTCTGCCACAACGGCCGCGGCCACCTCGACGAGCTAAGCCTCTGGGGTAAGGGCACCCTCCGCACGCAGGCCTGGCAGCAGGCGTCCTACATGTCGCGCACCAACCCCGACCGCACCAACATCGTGGCGGGCCAACCGAATCCCTACTATTGGTCGATCGCCGAAAACACCGGCCGTTCCACCCGCGACTATCAGCTCAGCACCACCACCGGGAACCGCCCGGCCCGGGCACCCGCCGCCGGCCAATCCGTCAGTGTTGCGCCGCGCTATCTCTTTACCGATACTGCTCCGAACCCGGGCGAAAATTACCGCGTCGCACTCGGCCGGCAACTCACCAATGATCCGCAGTTCGGCCGCGCCAGTGTCAACTATCTCTGGGCTTACTTCTTCGGCCGCGGCATCGTCGATCCGCCTGACCAGTTCGACCTCGCCCGGCTCGACCCCGATAACCCGCCGCCCTCGCCCTGGGTGCTGCAGCCTAGCCATCCGCGCCTGTTAAACGAGCTTTCCGCCGAATTCGTCAAGAATAAATACGACCTTAAATGGCTCATGCGGACCATCGTCAATTCGCAAACCTACCAGCTGAGTGCCCGCTACAGTGGCACCTGGAACCCGGATTGGGAGAAGCTCTTCGCCCGCCACAACGTCCGCCGGCTGTGGGGCGAAGAGGTCCATGACGCCATGGCGCTCACTACTAACATTCTGCCCACTTATGACATTCCCGGCTTCGGTACCGTCAGCTTGGCCATGAAGTTTCCTGAGCCGCTCAACACGCCGGGCCGCCGCTATCTGAACGTGGTGAACCTGCTCGACGCGTTCCTGCGCGGCGATCGCGACACCGAAGAACGGCGTCCCGACGGCTCCATCGCCCAGGCTTTGGCCATGATGAATGACCCGTATGTGATGACCCGTATTCAATCGAATGGCCCGGCCACCAGTCTGCTGGTAAAGAACCTGCCCCTGGCGAACGATCAACTGGTCGCTAACCTCTTCCTGGCGGTACTTTCCCGCTATCCGTCGGATGCTGAAAAGGCTAGCGCGCTGGCCAATCTTGGCAACGCCAGCACCCGTTCCGCCGAAGCGGAAAATCTGCTCTGGTCGCTCTTTAACAAGGTCGACTTTCTCTTCAACTACTAACCGACTCAAGAGAGGCCCATCATGAATCATCAAGAGAAGTTTGACCGGTTCCTTAGCAAGTTTCCTCATCCACATCAATGGGGTTTCAACCGCCAACACGTCAGCCGCCGCCATTTTTTTGAAGCCGCCGGAGTGGCCGGCTCTTACCTGATGCTCAACCCTGCTCGCGCGTCGGCCCAGGCGGTGAAGATCACCACGCAAAACGTCACCACGCTGAACAAAGCGAAGAATGTGATCTTCATTCTGCTCACCGGCGCCCCGAGCCACGTCGATACATTCGACCTGAAAGTGACGGCCGGCACCACACCCACCAGCTTCGCGCCCACCCTGATCAATGGCACCAACTGGCCCACTGGCCTGATGCCGAAAATCGGCCAGCGCCTGGGCGATATTGCCATCGTCCGCTCCATGCGCGCCTGGGCCCTCGTCCATCTGCTCGCTCAGCAATGGACGCAAGTGGGCCGCAACCCCGCCGCCGCGCTCGGCGACATCGCGCCCAATATCGGCAGTCTGGTCGCGCTCGAACTCGAAAAACAGCGCACGCCCAGCCAGATCTTTCCGGCGTTCCTCGCCCTCAATGCCCAAGGCGCGGCCGGCCCCGGTTATCTGCCGGGCAACTTCGCCCCCTTCAAAGTAATTCCGTCGACCGCGGGCTTGCCCAACACCACCAATTCCGAAGGCCAAACGCGGGCCACCGATATGTACGCCCGTTTACGCAATCTCGACGAACCCCTGCGTGTCAATTCACCGCTCGGCAAAAGCGCCGAGGACTATGACGCTTTCTACAAATCGGCGCGCAACCTCATGTACAACCCGGCGGTCGATACGGCCTTCAAGTTCACCACGGCTGATTCGGCTCGCTATGGCACGTCCGCCTTCGGCAACTCCTGTCTGGTGGCTAAACAACTCCTGGCCGCCAATCAAGGCACCCGCTTCGTGCAGATCAATTTCGGCAACTGGGACATGCACAACGACATCTACGGCACCACGCCCGGCCAGAATCTGGCCAGCATGGGCAAAGCGCTCGACGATGGCTACGCGGCGCTGATCGACGACCTCAAAACGACCGGTCTCCTCAAAGACACGCTCGTCGTCATGGTGGGCGAGTTCGGCCGCACCGTTGGCCGCCTCAATGGCTCTTCCGGTCGCGATCACTTTTTGCAGCAGTTCAGCGTGTTTGCCGGTGGTGGCGTGAAGGGCGGCAAAGTCCTCGGCAAAACCAACGCCGATGGTTCCGACGTCAGCGAGTTCGGCTGGTCGCGCGAGCGCTACATTCGCCCCGAGGATGTCGAAGCCACCATCTACTCCGCCCTCGGCATCAATTGGACTTCCATTCGCTACGACGACCCTTTCGGGCGCGGTTTTGAATACGTCCCCTTCTCCGATAACGACCTCTACGGGCCGATTAACGAGCTGTTTAGTTAAATTGAATTTGAAACTTTCACGCTGGCAGAGAATCTGGCTCGGTCTGGCGGCCATCCTCTATCCGGCCGCCGGACTCTTCCATTTCATCGCGCCGGCCCTGTACCTTCGCTTCATGCCCGGATGGGTCCCTTACCCCCTCGGCATGATTTACTTCACCGGCGTGGCCGAGGTCGCTGGAGGAGTGGGGCTATTGGTACCGTCTCTTCGCCGGAAGGCGGCCTACGGTTTGGTGCTGCTCCTGATCGCCGTCTTCCCCGTCAACGTGAAAATGGCACTCGACTCAACCAGCCTGCTCCTCTGGGTGCGTCTCCCAATCCAAGGCCTGCTCATCTGGGGGATTCTCTGGTGTACCCGCCCGCGCGAATCTGCGGTCGAATCTGTAGTATCGTAACGAGCGAGTATGACAACCCGTAGAACGCTTCTTCACCAAACCGGCGCGGCGATGATGTTACAAGCCGCTGATAAAGCCCCCGTCCGTGTAGGCATGCTGGGTTCCGGGCATAGCCACTTCACCGGCAAGCTGAAGGCGATGCAAGCTTCGCCGTCCTATGATGTCGTGGGGGTCGCCGAGGGCGATCCGGCGCGCCACGCCCCCGCTGGTCAGCCGGTCTTCAGCATGGAGCAACTGCTGCATCACCCTACCATTCAACTGGTGGTGGTGGAGTGTCGCGCTTGGGAGGCACTGGCCTGGGGTAAACAGGTAATCGCGGCGGGAAAGCACTTACATCTGGAAAAGCCGCCCGGCAATGAATGGGAGCCATTTAAGGAGCTGGTGGAAGAGGCGCGGCGTAAGAAGTTACTCTTGCAGACTGGCTATTTGTGGCGGTGGCATCCCGGGCTGCAGGCGGCGATTGAGGCCGCCCAGAAGGGCTGGCTGGGCGAAATATACATGGTCCGGGGCACCATGAACTCCGATCGCGGACCCGATGAGCGGGCCACCGAGGCCCATTTCAAAGGCGGAGGACTGTTCGAGCTCAGCGGGCATGTCATCGATCGCGTCGTCGAGTTACTCGGACGGCCCAAAACCGTGAAGAGCTGGCTGCGTCATGATACGAGTATTCCAGATAAGTTAGCCGACAATAACTTGGCTGTATTTGAGTATGACCGGGCGTTGGCCGTGATCTCGCAGGCCACCCGGATGGCTGGCTCGGGCGATCACCGGTCGTTCGAGATCATCGGCACCGACGGCACCTTCCTGGTATATCCCGAGGCTTCGCCACCCCGGATGCGGGTTCATATGCGTCAGGCGCAAGGGGCCTATCGGGCGGGCTGGCAGGATATCGTCTTGCCGCCCCAACCAAGGTTTATCGGCGATTTCGCCGAGTTAGCGCGGGCCATTCAGAACGGCCAGCCTTTGCGGCATTCCTATGACCATGAGTTACTTCTGCATGAAACTCTTTTGCGGGCCTCAGGAGAAAAGGTATGACGCGCCGAAAGTGGTTAATGGCTGCGGGCGTCGCGGGTGCCCCCCACTCCACGGCGGCTAACTCCGCCATTACCGTCGGCGTGCTCGGAACCGGCAACCGCGGCACTTACGTGGCGGCGACCCTAGCCAAGAATACACCGGCCCGGGTGGTGGCTTTGTGCGATATCTTCCCCGCGAAAATGGCGGCCGCCGCGAAGAGTATCGGCGTTGAAAATCCGCGTCTTTATCAGGATTTTCAGAAGATGCTGGCCAGCGATATCGATGCCGTCATCATTGCCACCCCGGTGTTTCTGCACGCGGATCATCTGGAGGCGGCGTTGAAGGCCGGCAAGCACATCTATATTGAGAAGCCCGCTTCCATCGATGTCGCCGGCTGTAAGCGGATCATGCGCGCCGCCGATGCTGCGGATCGTAAGATCAACATTACGTTTGGTTTTCAGCGGCGTTACGCCGAGCTGTATCTGAAGGCGAAACATCTCGCCGATAGCGGGGCCATGGGCACCATCCGGATGGGCGCGGCGCGCTTCAATAAAAGTGGCGGTGCCGCCAGCGAAGCCAGCCACCTGCCGCCACCAAAAACAATGATCGACAAAGTCGTCGCCTGGCAAGCTTGGAAGGAATTATCGGGCGATTTAATCGTGGAGAACAATGTCCACTCCATTGACGTGTTGAATTGGTTCCTCGGCGGACGGCCCTTGAGCGCGATTGGCGCGGGCGGATCCACCCTGCCCCAAGGCGGTGACACCCGCGACCATAACTTCGTCGCGTTCGAATACGCGCACGGCGTGCAGGGTCAGTTATCCGGTATGACGCTGGGGCCGCCTGGCTATCGCGACGTACTGGAGCAGTTTTTCGGCGATAAGGGAATGATCGAAACGTCCGAGAACCATTTCCGGCACTTTCGCGGCGCCAAGGATGAGACCGTAGAGAAGTCACCGCGCAATATCGTGATCGATTCAACAGCCGCATTTATTGAACGTATCCGCACGGGCAAGGTAGAGAATACCGGCGTCCGAGGCGCGGAGAGTACGCTCACCGCGATACTCGGGCGCATGGCGATGGACCGCCGCCGCGAAGTTACTTGGGACGAGATGATGAAGAGCTAATAGCTCGGAGTGGCCCGGTGCCCTCCCTTCATAGGCGCTAACTTAAGGCGCAATATAACAATTGTGGGTTGATCGTGGCCCGCTCCCTCCGGTCGCGGCTCGTTTTGGGCCTCACTCCAATCACGACGGGCCCCGCCCGTCGGTGACTCCGCGCGCGGCTACGTCCCATTTCAGCCGCCCACGGAGTAAGCGGCTCCTGCGCAGACTGCGACTGTTCATGGCGAAGCTGTCCGATGGCAGGTAAACTAAACGACATTGCCCTCCCGGCCCGCGCTTGTTCAACTTAACTCTTTAACGGCGCTTTTCGGCACGGTTACCACGCGATA
>JANLPT010000014.1:0-6119 GCA_031367405.1 Bryobacteraceae bacterium | reverse complement strand
GAGAGGCATTCGCGTCTTGACCGCATTTAGTTATTTGATTCCGGCGGAGCGGGCACCTTAGTCGTGCTGCGCCCGGTTGGTTTGTTACTTTTCGGTTTGTTTGCAGGATCCCCTCACTATCGTTGGTAACTGTCACAGCATACCGTATTACGCTATGGGTCATTGAGGGTTTCATGCCGGCTTCCTCAGGCCCGGGGTGCCGTGGAAGTGGTGAGCAGGGCGATCGCCTTATTCCAGAGCAATTCATGGGACTTAACGACGTGACTGGAGCCGTAGACGCCGAAACGCCGCTGGGTGGCGCGGAGCACACCGGCGAGGCCGGGCGGGCGGACGTCTTGGTCAATCACGAGTTGGGCGGCGAGGTCGAGGTAGCCAATGGCGCGCATCAGGGTGCGGGTGTCGCTCAGCAATATTTCGGCGGATTGGGCGAAGATGCGGGCGGCGTTGTCAGCGTCCTGGGGAATCATTTCGATCGCGCACTTGCAGGCGAGTTCAGGATCAATCGGGTGTTCGAGGGCAATGGGCCAAGCAGCGGCGTAGTTCTTTTCGAGCATGTGGATCTGGAACCGCCAATGCGGGCGATGCAAGCTGTGCGGATCGTTTTTCAGGCCATCGGCGAGGAGCATTTTGCGCCATAGAAGCCAACAGCCAAGGCGGATGGCGAATTTGTGGAGGATCTCGAATTCCCCACGCTGGTGCTGCTGGATGGCGGGCAGGGCGGCGGCCAAGGCACCGGAAACATTCTTCAGCTGCAGATGAGCTTCGGCGACGAGCCAAAGAAATTCGCGCGGCGGAACCTTGGAATTTTTCTGCTCGACGCGCGGGAGGTAATCGAGGGTGCGCTGGGACTGTGAATGTTGAAGAAGCAGCCGCGCGAAATCGAGGGCTTCGCTAAATCCCTCGGATTGGTAGCGGGCGAGCACCCGCTCCATGCTGTCAAAATCTCGCGCCTCCAGAAAGAGATTCTGGGCGAGCTTCATCATGCGCAGAGTGGGGGCACGATCCCGCCAGTAGGGGCCGGAGGGCTGGACGAGCGCTTCGGCCGCGTGGGCCAGTGCAAGCTTGCCGGATTCGCCCAGCAGCCCTAGAAGATCGGCCAAGTCGCCTTGAGCTCTGAATTCGAGCTCGGCTTCAAGATCATTCCGGTAGAACGAGAGGATATGAGGAATGAGCACCTGGGGATCAGCACGGGACTGGCGCGCGGCACGCACGAAATGCTGAACGGCGACCGGAATCAGGTTCACCACCCAGTGGGCACCGGCGCAATCGTAGGTATGAAACGTGAACAAAAACACGACGACGTCAGCCGCGAGCGCGAGCGCGGCATAGCCTTGTCCTTGGTCGCCCAAAGCGGCGATCTGCCCTAACTCGGTCTCAATCAATTTCGCGAGTTTCTTGTAATCTGCAGCGGTGTCGCTCATCCTGGGCTTCTTCAGCCTTTTCTTGAGCGAAGCCCGGTAAGCCTTTAAATCAAGGGCAAATCCACCTTGCTGCGCCGCGAAGGTCATCAAGTATTGCATGAAGCGTTCGTCTTGCTGAGCCCAGTTGAGCAGCAGGCCGGCCAGGGTGTCACTGGATTGCTCACGAAGGATCTTGTCGGTACTCGCGAGGTCAATCGTTTTGGCCTTAGCTTTGCCTTTGCCTGTTCCCTTTCCGGCGGCCGGTTTAGCTTCCAGCGAAGCCAGCGCGACGGCTACGCCATGAGCACAAAGGAAGCCTTGTTGACCACGTTCGCACGGGCACTCGTACTGCAGGAAGCCATCTTCCATCCAGAGCCGGGCGAGGAAAGCCTGGCCGTCCTGAACGTGGGCAGCGGCTTCATCGCTCTCGACGATCAAGCCCGTGAGGTGATGGTGGAGGAAGAGTTCCTGACCCTGCTGAAAAACCGGAATGGTGGCGAGGCGGTTCAACACCGGGCGGGCGAGGGCCGCTTGAAATGCCTTGCTGACACTAGCCGCCTTGGCCATGGTTGGTTAGCGAACCTCAAACAGGACAAGGTATTGGCTTTGCGGGATGTGTTCCGCACGGCTCAAGGCTTTGAAGCCCTCCGCCTCCACTTCCTTCACCATGCTGTCGATATCGAGGCGGATATGGTTCACCGCATCGCCGCCGGGCATGGCGTTGGCGCGCTTGTAGTAGTCGGCGATGGCGAGGCGTCCACCAGGTTTGAGGGCCGATTTGATGCGCTCGAGCATTTTCGCCGGGTAGTCGAAGTGATGGTAAGCGTCAAGGACGAGGACTAAGTCACAGGAGTGGACGGGGAGCTTCGGATCCAGCGCCGTTCCGAGGATGAAGCGAACGTTGTTGAGCCGCTCGGTTTCGGCAGTCGCGCGAGCTTTGGCCAGGAAGTCCGGAAAGATGTCCTGGGCGAGGACTTGGCCGTTGCCGCCAACGGCTTCACTTAGGTAGGGCAACAGATAGCCGACGCCAGTGCCCAGGTCGGCGACGGTTTGGTCGCGTTTTATCCCCAGCGCGGCCACCAAAGCTTGCGGACGCTGGCGCGCATCGCGATCGGCCGCGGTGAGCCGTTGGGCGATGGTTTTGCGCTGTTCAGGAGTCTTGTAAGCCTGATTGGCTTGGTCAGCCACTTGGGCGATGAGGGCGATGGCAAGTAACAGCATTTAGAGGCCTTTCTCAATGGGGAGGGCGAGCGGAGGTTCGATGACAAAGTCGAGGGCGGCCATTTCGGCAACCGCCGCGCGGATGGCGCCTTCTTCGGCAGGCTCCACGGTAATGACGAAGGGCAAATCGTCTTTGGGTTCGTTCGGGAGTTGGAGCACCGCGTCGATGCTGATGCCCTTCCCGGCCAGAATGCCGGCCAGTTTGGCGATGATGCCGGGGGCGTCCTTAACGCGGAAGCGCAGGTAGTAGCTGGAGCGGAGTTGCTCAATGGGCAGCGGGTCAGCACTGGAGAGCGCCACATGGGCAAAGGGCGAAGCACTCATGCCGGAGCGAATTTCGCGAGCGACACGCACCAGATCGCTGACAACGGCGACCCCGGTGGGTTGCGCCCCCGCACCGCGACCATAGTAGAACGTGTCTTGCCCGAATTCGCCCTTCACCCAAACCGCGTTGTAGGCACCGGTGACGCCGGCCATGATCGCGGATTGCGGCAGCAGACTCGGCCGTACGGAGAGCAACAGTCCGGTGGGCATGCGCCGGGCGGCACAGATGAGGCGGATGGTGTGCTTCAGGGTGTGGGCGTAGGCGAAGTCGAGCGGCGTAATGCGGCGAATGCCTTCGGTGAAGATGTCACCGGGGAGGACGCGTTGGCCGAAGGCGAGTCCGGCAAGAATGGCGAGTTTGGCGCGCGCATCGAAGCCATCCACGTCGGCGCTGGGGTCGGCCTCGGCGTAACCGAGCCGCTGCGCTTCGGCGAGGACATCGGCGAAGGCACTGCCCTTCTGCTCGATCCCGGTGAGGATGTAGTTGCAGGTGCCATTGAGAATGCCAAACAGGGTTTCGAGGCGGTCGCCACTGATGCCATCGCGCAAGACGGTGTGGATGGGGATGCCCCCGGCGACGCTGGCCTCCATCGCCAAGCTGACTTTCGCCGCTTGGGCTTGCTGCCAAAGCTCGGGTCCGGCGGCAGCGAGGAGTTCCTTGTTGGCGGTGACGACGCTCTTGCCCGCCGCGATGGCGGCTTCGATGATTTCGCGCGCCGTGCCCGTGCCGCCAACGAGTTCAGCGACGATGTCGATGTCAGGATGCTGAACGACTTCGCGCCAGTCGGTCGTTTTAAAGACACCCGGCAACGCGGGGAGTTCGCGCATATGCACGCTGGGCGAACAAATAGCGGCGATTTCCAGCGGAAATCCCAGCTTTTCAGTCAGGCTATTCGCGCTACCGGCTAGGATGGTGAGGGTTCCGGAACCTACATTCCCCAAGCCGATGACGCCAATTTTCACGGGTTTCATTCACTCGTCATGGTAGCAAGGTCACCTAATGGGCCTAAGTGGGCCGAGGGGCCGAGTTGGTCGCCGGTCGCTCGCAGCAGGTAGTGATCAGTCTACCGCATGGAAATCTAACGCTGAAGAGGAAGCATTCGGCACCGAAAGGTTCCGGAACAGTCGAGGGTCAGAATTGCACCGTCGTTGAGTTCGAGGTGGCAGCTCTCGATCGCTGCGAGCAAGAGGACCGCTCTCAGTTCAGGGATCAACGGCTCGCCTCGCAGAAGAATCACACTTGGTTTCGCTTGCCGAGTGTGGGCAGCAATTTGGGGAAAATCGAGATCATTGGTCAAGATTGCCCAACCGTGCTGACGGGCGTACTCACAGATGGCGGAATCGGGCGCATTGTGCAGTCCGGCGGCGGACCAATGGACGGCCTCGTGGCCTGCTTATGCCAAGGCATCCACCCAACGGGGTGTCCGGTTCATGTCAACGATCAGTCGCACGAAGAATTAGCTGGCCAGGCGAACTTCGCGTCCCTGGGCCAAACTGGCGGCAAATGCCAGCGCCTCGCGAATGTCCGGCTCCTCAAGATAGGGAAAATCGGCCAGGATCTCCGGAATCTTGCGTCTGGCAGAGATGGCTTCGACGATCATGCCGACGGTGACGCGCATTCCCCGGATGCACGGCTTGCCGCCCATCAGGTCGGAATCGATGGTGATCCGTTGAAAGTCCTGCACAACTGCGATCATACCGCGACGCGAGAAGTCGATCGCCTATCGGCCACCGCATCTAAGACTTCATTGGTTGCGCAAAGTCTTCACGGCCCGCCAAACCTGACGAATCGGGGAGAGGATCTCGTAGGGGCGAGACTATTTCCCCACCGGCGCCCTCCGCCGCAATTCGTCAAAGAAGTTCAGCAGAAACGTCAGGTGCGTGGGCAACTTCTCGCCATTCGCATCGTCGGCGACAAACGCCGCGAGGCGCTTGCCGTCCGGCGCAAGATCGTAGTTGGAATTGGTGCCACTAACCCGCAGGCGAGTCTCCGTCCACACCCGAGGCTTCCCCGGCGCGAACGATTCGCCTTTCGCCGTGTAGCTGACCGCCATCACGCGCTGGTCCAAGGTCTGAAAAAGCAGTTCCCGCCCGTCGCGGGACCACAGCGGAAAGAGGCCTCCGCCCGCCGAAACCTGCCATCGGCCTCCCGGCCCTGGGAACGGGCGCACGGACACTTCAAAGGTCCCCGACTCATTCGAGGCATACGCCAGCCAGCGCCCGTCAGGCGAAAACGCCGGGTGGCGTTCGACGAAAGGCGTCCCCAGGAACAGCTCCGCTTTCCCGAGCCGGACCCCGAGAGCGCCCGGCTCGGGATCGGCTTCGACAGGCATCGTGAAAATGTCAAAGCTGCCGCCGTTCCCGGGCTGACCAATAGCCAGGCGCTTTCCGTCCGGTGAAAACGAAGAGGGAAGCTCCAGAGTCTTGCCCTCGGTCAGACGCTTCGCCTCGCCCGATCCGTCCGAGCGGATCAGGTACAATCCGGGGGCAGCCGGGCTGGTGGATCGGAACACGATGTTCTTCCCGTCGGGAGTCCACACGGGGTAGTTACTCACACCCGGCAGGAAACTCAGCCGCGACGGCGTGTCCCGGTCCAAATCCTTCACCCAGATGTCTGTGCCCTTGCCGCTGCCCATCGCAAACGCCAGCCGCTTGCCGTCGGGCGAGAAGCGCGGATTGAAGTATTGGCCAGGCGGCGCGTGCAGCGGCTGTATCGTCTTGCCAACGCTATCCACCCAGGAAATCGACCACCCCGCCTGGGCTGCCTTCCCGGCGAGGTAGACGAAAGTTCCGTTCTGCGCGAACGCAAAATCCCCGCCCGCTGACATGGTGCTGCTGACATCCTCCAGAATGGGCGCTGGGGCGCCAGCGAGGGCCAAGCGGCCGGGGTGGAAGGGCACGGCGAAAACCGTGGACTGGTGCAGGTAAATCAGGTGGCCGGTCCCGTTGGAGCCGGTGGCATCGGCGAGATAGCGGGGGTAAAAGCCGCCGCGCCGCAGCGTCTTCCGCTCGCCGGTCTGGAGCGAGATCACCTCGATGTTCGCGTCGTCGTAACCTGCGCCTGTCTGCGCGGCCACGGTAAACAGGACCTCCTGGCTCCCGGGGAGAACCTGCGGCCAACGATGGGTCGCTTCGCCGGCGTTCAGCTTCGTCACCGGTACCGGCGTCCCGCCG
>JANLPT010000408.1:0-4439 GCA_031367405.1 Bryobacteraceae bacterium | reverse complement strand
GCCACGTTGCCTTCGAGAGTTCATGAGATAGCTCCGCACAACATTCTGAGTGCCGCCCATGCCGGCTTCAATCTGGATTTCGTCGTCAAAACCGGCAAATGGAAATGGCACGACCCGAGAGTAGTACAGTTCTGGGTACTTTAGTAGGGAATTTAGTACTGTTTATAGTTAGGACTTTAGTTCTATTGCCCGGGGCTGCCTGCCAGTAAATCAGGGAGGTTACCGGACGTCTCCAAAAAGGGGACCGGCGTACAGGTCACGAAGGCTACGGGGAGAAGAGCGGCGAGCCAGGTCGGCCAGCCGGCCAGCCGAAACGAGCCAACTAAACCGAGTGCCAGACACTTCCATTTCCTTCCATTTCCCAGACACTTCCATTTCTACCAGACACTTCCACTTCTACGAACGCCCGGGAAGATTCATTCATGAGAAATGCGGGATAGGCTTGGGCGGCCACCCCACGGCAAGCGCCAAGAAGCCACCCATCAACCCATCTGGATATGATGATATACTCAAGTCAGCCTATATGCTGACTCGCGCTGAACGCCGCCAAGCCCTCTACGATGCCCTAGCCTCCCGTATTCTGATTATTGACGGGGCCATGGGTACCATGGTGCAGGCGAAAGACCCCACCATCGAAGATTGGGGCGGGAATCAATTCGAAAATTGCACAGAGAATCTGCTCTTTACGCACCCCGAATGGATCGTTGACATTCACCAACAGTACCTCGAAGCGGGTGCCGACATCGTCGAAACTGACTCCTTCGGCGGCCATCCCATTACGCTGGCGGAGTTTGGCCTTGAGGATAAGTGGTACGAGGTCAACTCGATCTCAGCCCGGCTGGCGCGAGAGGCCTGCGATGCGGCCAAAGGCGTACGCTTTGTCGCCGGCTCTATCGGGCCCACTACTAAGGCCATCACCGTCACCGGCGGCATCACCTTCAGCAAACTGCGCGAAGGCTACTATCTGCAATCGAAAGCCCTCATCGAAGGCGGTGCCGACATTCTGCTGATTGAGACGTGCCAGGATACGCGCAATGTAAAAGCCGCGCTGCTGGCCATCAACCAACTCGGCGGCGAAATCGGCGAGAAAATTCCCATCATGGTCTCGGGCACCATTGAGCCGATGGGCACCATGCTGGCGGGGCAGACGGCCGACGCCTTCTACGCCTCCATCGCCCATCTCGACATTCTTTCCATCGGCCTGAACTGCGCCACCGGCCCCGAGTTCATGACCGATCACATTCGCACCCTGCATGAGATGGCCACCTCGCGCATCTCCTGCTACCCCAATGCCGGCCTGCCGAATGAAGAGTTGAAGTACACCGAGACGCCCCAATCGCTGGCCCGTCAGCTCGAAAAATTCGCTGACCACGGCTGGCTGAACATTGTCGGCGGCTGCTGCGGCACGAACCCCGGGCACATTCGCGCCATTGCCGATATGGCCCACGGTAAGGCACCTCGCCGCGTGCCTGCGGCGAATCACCGCGCCCTCTACACCGGCATCGAACTCGTTGAAGCCGACGACGCCACCCGCCCCCTCATCATCGGCGAACGGACCAACGTCATCGGCTCGCGCGCCTTCAAGGATCTGATCGCCAACGAAATGTGGGAAGAGGCCACTGACATCGCCCGTAAGCAAGTCCGCGGCGGCGCACACATCGTCGACGTCTGCCTTCAATCGACTGACCGCGACGAAATGAAGGACATCCCCTTCTTCTACGAGAAGCTCATCCGCAAGGTGAAAGCGCCCATCATGATCGATACGACGGACCCTAAGGCCGTCGAGCTCGCCCTCAGCTATTGCCAGGGCAAAGCCATCATCAATTCCATCAACCTGGAAGATGGCGAAGAGAAATTCGAAGAGCTTTGCCCCATCGCCAATAGCTATGGTGCCGCCCTGGTGATCGGTACGATCGACGAAGATCCGGTGCAGGCGCAGGCCTTCACCCGGGAGCGTAAACTCGCCGTCGCCCAGCGTTCCGTGGATGTGGCAACCAATAAATTCGGCGTCAAGATCGAAAACATCATCATCGATCCGCTGGTGTTCCCCTGCGCGACCGGCGACGAAAACTACATTGGCGGTGCCGTCGAAACCATTGAGGCTCTGCGCCTCATCAAGGCCAATATTCCCTTCGTCAAGACTACTTTGGGCGTCTCCAACATTAGCTTCGGACTGCCGGCCTCGGCTCGCGAAGTGGTTAATTCTGTCTTCGTCTACCACTGCACGCGCGCCGGGCTTGACTTGGCCATCGTCAACGCGGAAAAGCTCGAACGCTTCGCCGGCATTCCCGCCGAGGAACGCAAAATGGCCGAGAGCCTCCTGTTCAATACGCCGGTGATGGAGATCCCAGACGGGCATCACAACGCGGCGGCGCTGCTCTCCGCTCAGGGCAAAGACGATTGGCGTACCCAGAGCAAAGAAGAGAAAGCAGCGGTCAACCAATTTCATATTGCCGCGATTACGGCCCATTTCCGTGGCCGCAAGGGCAAGGAAAAGGTGAAAGCCGTGGATCTGCCGCTCGACGAGCGTCTCGCCACTTACATCGTCGAAGGCTCGAAAGACGGCCTGATCGCCGACCTCGAACTGAAACGCGCTGAGGCTGGCTCAAACCCGCTCGACATCATCAACGGACCCCTGATGAAAGGCATGAGCGAGGTGGGCCGGCTCTTCAATAACAATGAGCTGATTGTGGCTGAAGTGTTGCAGTCAGCCGAAGCGATGAAAGCCGCCGTCAACCATCTCGAACAATTTATGGAGAAGGACGAAAGCGCCAATCGAGGTAAGTTCCTGCTGGCGACGGTGAAGGGCGACGTCCACGACATTGGCAAGAACTTAGTCGAGATTATTCTTTCTAACAACGGCTACAAGGTGATCAACTTAGGCATTAAGATTCCGCCCGAGACGTTGATCAATGCGTTTCGTGAACACCGGCCCGATGCGATTGGCCTTTCAGGCTTGTTAGTCAAGAGCGCCCAGCAGATGGTGATTACGGGCGAAGATCTCAAAGACGCGGGAATCCATGTGCCGCTCTTCGTGGGTGGCGCAGCGCTGTCGGAGCGTTATACCCAGACGAAGATCGGGCCGGCCTATGAATCGCCGACCATTTACTGTAAAGACGCCATGACGGGCCTCCGTCTGTTGAACGAAGCGATGGAACCCGCTTCCCGCGAGGCGATGCTGAGTAAGTTCCAGTTTACTTACACGGCACCGGTGGTGCAGGAGGCGGTGAGCGCGGCACCCGCCATTGTCACTACGCGCTCGAAACAGGTCCGTACGGACTTGCCGCTAAATCCAGCGCCTTACTTGGATCGTAAGTTGCGCGATGTGCCGCAGTTGCCGGAAATGTGGAGTTACATTAACCCGTTCATGCTTTATGGCAAGAACATGGGCTTTAAGGGTAACTTCGAAACCCGCCTGGCCGAGCGTGACGAAAAAGCGATTGAACTTTACCACCTGATGGAAGAGGTGAAGGAATGGTCCACCAGCTTCATGAAGGTGCGCGCGCTGTGGCAGTTCTATGAGGCGGAGCGCGACGGTAACTCGATCCACTTATTCACGCCGGGCGGACAATCGCCGTATCAGACGTTTCACTTTCCGCGCCAGACCGAGCGCGGCGAAAAGAACCTCTGCCTTTCTGACTTTATCCTGGACCCCGTGAACGGCCAGCGCGACCATGTCGGCGTCATGGCCGTGACGGCCGGTGGCGGAGTCCGGGAACGCGCCGAAGAGGCTAAAGCCAAGGGAGAATACATCAAAAGCGTGGGACTGCTGGCGCTCGCCACCGAGACCGCCGAAGCCACCACCGAATGGCTCCATCGCCGTATCCGCGAAGACTGGGGCATCGGCGACCCCGCCACCATGACCATGAAAGAGCGCTGGACCTCGCGCTATCGTGGCAAACGCTACAGCTTCGGCTACGGTGCCTGCCCCAACATGGAAGATCAGCTTGGCATCTGGAAGTTAATCAACCCGGGCGACATCGGCATCGAACTTACGGAAGGCTTTATGATGGAGCCCGAAGCCAGCGTCAGCGCGCTGGTCTTCCAACACCCGGACGCCTGTTACTTCAACGCGACCGGCGGCGATGATCCGGAGTAACAGCCAACCGCCAGTGCCGCTACCGCATGCGGACCCAAAGCGCGGTTGTAGATGAGGAATTCGTCGACGAGACCGCTTGCCTTGGGAGGCACCGATAAACATGTTCCTCGTCAGCGCTGTAATCCACCGCAGCGGCAATCTCGTGCCCTGCCGTCAGGATAAATGTAACGCCGGTCGTGACCGGTAACTGCGGCGACGTGATACCAACGGCCTTTTGTCAGGACTTCGGCACTGGACATGGCAACTCTTGCGCTAATGCCCAAGTTACTCTCTAAGACAACCTGGCCGTCCCGGGTAAGGAAGATCCGGCGACCGGACACTCCCGTCGCCAAGCCCGTCT
>JANLPT010000394.1:0-21625 GCA_031367405.1 Bryobacteraceae bacterium | reverse complement strand
ACAGTGACGATTTCCGGAGTGCCCAGCCTCTCCCTCAGCTTTTCCAGAAACTCCGCGCAGTCCATGTCGGGCAGACTGTCATTGAGAATGATGCAGTCGCACGACTGCTGCGAAGCGGCGATCACCAAACCATCCTCGCCTGTCACTGCCTCTGCAAAATGCCATTCCCAATCACCGCGTTTCGATAAGAGCCGCCTCACGGCGGCACAGTCCGCAGGGCTCCTGTCGACGATCAGGATCGTCCTCACCCCGCGGCTCACAAGTGCATCGGCCTGCCCGGACGACCGAGCCTGCGCGCCGGATACCGTTTGCCGCGGTTCACTTTGCTGGGCCAAGTACGTCCTCTCCCCCAGTTTCGCAGCTTGGCGAGACGTGCCACTGACGGAACTGATCATACTCTACCGCGAAATCGAAGTCGGGCGCTATCTCGCGAATTTACGGCCTTTGATCGATCGCCAATCCGCGAGGATCGACCGGCCTTGGCCGTGGTGATGCGAAGTATGCCGGTGTCGAGCGTGGCCTTGTGGCGTCCAGGTTGATGGGCGGCGGTAGTTCAATCGCCGGCGGTAAAGGTCCTGGGAATTCGTCTCTTCGGCTCGATTTGGCGCTTGATTCTTGGCATAGACCAAGATTTTCGAGGGAGTGATGATCACCTGTACCAAGTTGAGATTGAAGTCATCCAGGGGGAGCTCAAACTCGTATTCGCTATCGCTCTCGCGAGTCTTCAAGGGCGGCCAATTCCGCAACTCTTCTTCCGCCTTTAGCCAATCCTCAATTTCATGATCTGGCTCGCGCCCCCCGTTGCTCAAATAGTGAGAAGGCCCGCCGCCGGATATCCTCCTGGCCTTCCATCTGTTCCAAGGCCGGCCGTGCCGGGAGGTCTCCGTTTTCAATTTTCTGGAGCGTGATATGGGCCACGGCTGAACTCCTTTGGTTTGGACTGCAAACCTACACGTCGCGCTAGGACCCGCTCACTATCGTTCGCGGCTGGTAAGCAGAGAGAAGAAACCAGGGGACAAGCAGGGCGAACTCACTCCGGTGCGAGCGCCTCATGGGCCTCACGGTCTAAACCACCGGCGGCAGAGCGATCTGCGCTTGAGCGCCGATACTCTTCGGCATCGCGATCCAGGCAATCAAATAGCCGATGACGCCAAATCCGCCGACGATGGCCATGGTCAAAACCGCAATCCGGACCAGGGTGACATCGACATCCAGGTAGTTGCCCAGCCCGGCGCAAACTCCGGCGACCTTGCGATTCGCCATGTCCCGTTCCAGCCGCTTCGTCCGCAGCCCGCCCTCAAAACGATGCTGTTTTCCGCACTGAGCGCAGTAGACCGCCATCGCCGTCAATTCATAGCCACATTGTGTACAGAACATTTTCACCTCGCCACTTAAGTACGCTCCAACCCGGCAGTTTGTTCCGCGACCGTTCCGCAAGCGTGCTAAAAATCAAAGGATGCGCGCCATCCAACTCGTCAGCCACCGCCAAATGGAGACCGTCGAAGTGCCCGGCGAGCGAGAGCCCGCTGAGGGCGAAGTGATGGTGCGCATCTGCAGCTGCGGCATCTGTGGCAGTGACCTGCATTGGTGGGCTGAGGGCGGCGTGGGCGAGCGCCGCGCCCCTTATCCGATGGTGCTGGGCCATGAGCCGTCCGGCGAGATCGTCGCCGTCGGTCGAGGCGTCAGCCGATTGCGGACCGGCGATCGCGTCGCCATCGAGCCGGCCATCGTGTGCGGCCATTGCGAATTCTGCCGTGCCGGGCGCGCCAACCTCTGCCTCACCGCGCGCTTCATGAGTTCGGGCAGCGTCTGGGGGCTCTTCCGCGAATACGCCACCATCCCGGCCGCCAACGCCGACCGCATTCCCGATGCGCTCACCTTCGACCAGGCCACCCTCATCGAGCCGCTGTCCGTCATTCTGCACCTCTACGAGATGCATCCTTTGCAGCACGGGGCGGTTGTCGCCATCACCGGGGCCGGACCCATCGGGATGCTCGCCGCCGCCGTGGCCCGGTCACGCGGCGCGCAACAGGTGATCGTCGCCGATCCGCGCCCGCATCGCCGCGCCTTCGCTCTGAAGATGGGTGCCACCGTCGCCACGGAGCCGGAGCACTTCGCCAGCAGCGTGCTCGACCTTACCTCCGGCCGGGGCGCGGACCTCGTGATTGACGCCGCTGCCAAACGCGACAGCCTCAGCGCCTGCTTCGCCGCCGCCCGCAAAGGCGCTACTTGCGTCCTGATCGGCATACCCAGCGAAGCCAACCTGCCCGTCGATCTGCACGCCGCCATGGCCAAAGAACTGCGCATCCAAACCATTTTTCGTTCGAACCACAATGCTGCCGATGCCACCGAAATCCTTGCCAGCGGCCTTATCCCGTTCCACTTGCTTACCCACCGCTTGCCGCTCGAACAAACGCAAGACGCGTTCCAAATGTTGGAAGGCTATCATGACGACTGCGGCAAAATTGTGATAGGCCTTGTATGACTCGCTACAATTAAAGACTTATGCGATACCTCTCTGGCTCACTCGCTCTATTGTTCCTCGCCAGTTGTTCGACGGCTCCGCCTGAAGCCGGCAAGCCGCCCGTCACAGCCAAAATTCCCGAGCCGGTTACCGCGCGCAAAGCGTTTTATCAGGTTTATAGCGCTGCCCGGATGTGGTCACCCGATGTGATGCCGCTGCGCGTGGAAAGCATGCCGGTGGAAGGCATTACGCCCAAAGATGGCAAGTTTGGCGCTTGGCGCGTGACGTTCGCGTCGCAGACCAAGGGCAAGATCAAGGTCTTCACTTATGCCGTCATCGAAGCCAGTGCGTCCTTGCACGAAGGCGTGTTCAGCATCGGCGAAGACCGTTGGAGCGGCCCGAAACCGATTGAGCAGCCCTTCTACATCCAGGCCTTCAGGATCGATTCCGATGCCGCCCTCAAAACGGCGCAGGAGAAAAGCGTGGACTATCTGAAGAAGAATCCGAACCGGCCGGTGTTTATGCAATTGGAGTTCACGCGGCTCTATCCGGAGACCGCGTGGCGGGTGCTGTGGGGCGACTCAGTCTCGACGAGCGACCACTCTATTTATGTCAGCGCCACCAGCGGACTCTACCTCGGCAAAAGCTGAACGCAAAAAGGGCCGGTCGCCCGAAGGCTCCGGCCCTTAAAGCGTAACTGGCTATTGGACAGTCGGTTTGACGGCGGCGGCGCGCTTCTCCTGCAGAAGCTTGGTGGCGGCCAGCTTCTTCTGGAAGCGGCCCACGCTGCCTTCGGTGTCGATCAGCTTCTGGCGGCCCGTATAGAACGGGTGGCACACGGAGCAGATTTCCAGGCGCATTTCCGGGCCTTTGTAGGTGGAGCGGGTGCTGAATGTAGAACCACAGGCGCAAACCGTCCGTGTATCGTGATAGTTGGGGTGAATTTCGGCTTTCATGACCGTGAAAGTCTTCCTTTCGTGACTCCTTTAGATTACCACGCCGCCTGAAATCACGCAAAAGTGTCCTGAAGCGGTGGCGGCTTGGTAAGATGACATCTGATGCAGGTCTTGCAGGCCGGGCAGCACAAGCTGCTCCTTTTAGAACTCGACAAAGACACCGTGCTCGAAGTCGCCCGTCAGGCGGGCTTTGCCCCTGAAGTGCGCGACGACGAACGCCGCCTGATCCTCGATTTGCAAATGCCGGATCGCGACGTCCCCCTCCTGCTGTTCGACGCCGCCGACCCCGGCAACCTGGGTTGGTTCTCGCGCTGTCACTTTTATGTGGAAGCTCGCTCCGGTAACGTCATGCAGACACCGATCACGCTGGCCAATCAGCGCGATGGGGCCGGCCGGCTGCAGACCACGTCGGTTCGCGTGCAAATTTCCAAGGAACTCCCGGCGGACTTTCGTTTGCCAGGCAAACAGCCCGTCACCGAACAGATGGTTTACGCCGTGCTCTTCAATTTCCTCTCGGCGCTGGTGAACGTTGGCGTGGGCGTGTGCGGCCAAGGCTCTGTCAAGCCGCTCGCCGGACGCACCGAAGTGATCGGCATCCGCAACTAAGCTGAGTTGGGCATCACGAGCGCCAGCGCACCCAATACGCCGGAGCGATCCCCTAACTTGGGCGCTAACACTTCCGGCAGGGGAGCATAGCCGGCGTTGAGCTCCCGCATCCGTTTCGCGATTCTCGCCCGTAACTTCGGCGTCTTCATCACGCCGCCGCCTAATACAATTCTGAGCGGCGAGTAAGCGTAACTTAACGTCAGTAACCCGGACGCGAGATACTCGATGGCAAACTCAGGGTCACCGCGCGCCTGGATCGCCAGTCCACTGGCCATACCTTCGAGACAATCGCCGTGCGCCGGGCAAAGACCCGGGAAAGTATCTCCCGGCACCCGGCGCAAAAGTAAGTGCCCCATCTCCGGGTGTAACTTGCCGTGCAGTAACTGGCCATTGACTACCCCGCCGCCGCCAATGCCCGTACCGGCCGTGACATAGAGAAACGGGTCGGGGGCACCGCCGAACCGGTACTCGCCCCAGGCGGCGGCGTTGACATCGGTATCAAGCGACACCGCGACATTGAGCCCTTCTTCCAAGGCGCGCCGGAGCGCAAAGCCGCGCCAAGCCACTTTCGGAGTGGTGCGAGTGATGCGCCCGGCGGCTAAGTCCACTGGGCCAAACGAACCCACCCCCACGCCCTTGAGCCGGTAAGGCTTGAAGAACTCGAGCACCGCCCGCAACGTCTCGCGCGGGGTCGCCGTCGCAATCGGCTCACTGACTAACAAGTCATCCGGACCGGTACCGACGGCACAGACGAACTTCGTCCCTCCCGCTTCAATCCCACCGAACATCAGGGTTTTACGCCCACGCGCCCCAATACCCGGTGAATGCTCGCCGTCAACACGTCCTCCACCTCGGGAGCAAACGGACCGGGCATGCCGTAATAAATCATGCTATCGACGGCCTCGTAGCCGCCCTCCTTCAGGATACGGCGATTCGAGATGTAACACATCACATCGTTCGAGTAACCGGCCACCACAATTCGCTCTTTGGGAAATGCGGCTTTCGTCTGCAAAGCGTAGTCGACCACTAACTCGCCGCCCAGCGGCACGTAAGTCACCGTCTTGCCCAAGCGGATCGCCTGCACCGGGTAAGCCACCTTGCGCACGGGTAACTTCTGATCGTACGCGGCCAGCATCACCTTGGCGCGCCGGGCCTTGAACTTATTAGGGTCAAGCAATTCGCGCTCGAAGTCCGCGCGCGTATGATGGGCGAGCGGCAAGTCGACAATGTGAAAAGCGACTCGTAGGTTGCCCGAGACGGGGATGCCGGGCTTGGCCATCGCTTCCTCCGCCGCGGTGGCCAAGGCTTTACCGTGTTGCACCGCTAACTCATTGCGGGAGCGCGGACTCGGGTTCTGATCTCCCCCCGCCAGCATCATAAACATACCCACCGTGCCAGGATGGACGCGCTCAAACTCTTCTTGCGCGAAGCCCGCATAGTCACCGGCAATTTGATAAAACTCGCCCGTCAATGTCGTGTTGTGGCAGGAGTAACCAAACATCGCGCCGAGTAACTTTCCTTTCAAATCAGTTACCCGCAGAACGGGCACCGTATGATCGATGGGGCCGGTGGGATTGGAGCCGATAATCACTCCCTTGGCCGTGGCCTGCCGCCGGTTGATCGCAAAAGCCGCTTGACCTTCGTGATAGCTAATTCGCGCCGGAGCTAACTCCCCAATCGACTGGCCGATGATACTCAGCACCGTGGCCGTTAGTTGCTGCCCATAGCGATCAATCGCCGCCCATTGCTCAGGGGGCAGATCGTACATCGTCTCCAGATTCGGCCGGACCACGGGCCCACTGTGAGTGTGCGAGGAGTTAAAAACAAGTTGCGCGCGCTCCAGCCCATACTGCTTCATCGCCTGGGCCGCAATCGCGTCGGTAATCCGCCGGGGAAAGCCGATTAAATCCGTGGTGACAAAGACCACCCGATGGCCCTTGGCGTCTTCTAAAGCCAGCGCTTTGGCCCATAAGTCCTGCAATACGCCCTCGGAAGGGTGCGAGCGCGAGGCATAGCCGGACATCCAGATGGGCCCCTGCGGCGTGATCTTGCCCCGCGCCATGGCCGCCTTCCAATCGGCGGCGCTCGCCACGGATAGACAGCAGAAAAGAGCGATGGCTCTCATCTGGTCACCAACTGACGAATCCGGATATTGCGAAACTCCACCCGCGTATTGTGGCCCAGGAAGCCAACATAGCCGCGGGTGCGGAGTAAGCCCGGATGCTTCCTGAGTACCGCTTCCTCGCGCACATTGTCGAGGTTGGCGTCGATGGTTACTACGCCATTGAGCGTGATCTTCACGCGCCGGCCTTCCACGTGAATCTCTTCTTCATTCCATTCGCCGGCCGCTTTTTGAAAGCCCGTGCGCGCCGGAAAGACGTCATAGATGGAGGCCGTATGCTGCTCCGGCTTGATCTTGCCCTTGTACTGCACGTGCTGATCGTCTAGAACTTGAATCTCCATGCCCACATAGGCCGCATCGCCGGTGAGCGGCGTGCGAATGCCGACGCCATTGTTGCCGCCCGCTGACAACTTGTACTCCAGGCGCAAAATGAAATCGCCATATTCGCGATCGGTTAATAAATTACCGCCGCCGTCGGCGGGGCACACGATGGCCCCTTCCTCCACCAGATAGCCGCGGCCATGCCCGGCGACGAGTTGCCAGCCTTTCAGGGTTGTCCCATCGAACAATGGCACAAAGCCGGTTTCGTCGGCCATGGTGAAAAGCAAAGTGAGTATCGTCAACATGGGAGTATTGTAACTCTCACCTGTTCCGTCGAGGAAGGCAGCGTAAACTGAAGGTCTGGCCCCATGACTGATTGGCTCACTACCGACTTCCTGCTCGCCGCGCTGAATATCGTCTTCATCGATATTCTGCTCGCCGGGGACAACGCCGTCCTGATTGCGCTGGCCGTCCGAAAACTGACGCCACGTGACCGGCGGGTGGGCATCCTGGTGGGGGCAGCCGGTGCGGTGATCCTGCGCGTCGTCCTCACATTTTTCGCCACGAAGATGCTCGCTATCCCGCTCTTGAAGCTGGTGGGCGGCGCGCTGATCCTGGGCATTGCGGTGAAGCTACTCAAAGACGATGCCGAGCACCACGAGGGCGGCAAACAAGCTTCTACGTTGCTACAAGCCATGTGGCTGATCCTGGTCGCCGACGTGACCATGTCTCTGGACAATATTCTCGCCATCGCCGGCGCGTCAAAAGGCCACATTGAGCTGGTGGTGTTCGGCTTGGCTTTGTCGATTCCGTTCGTGGTGTTCGCGAGCAATTGGCTCTCGGGCCTGATGGGCCGCTACCCGATCATCGTCATTGCCGGGGCGGCCATTTTGGGCAAGGTAGGCGCGGAGATGATGCTCACCGATCCTTGGGTTGCCGCGCGTTTCCACGTGTCCTTGCCTGTCGAATACGCCATCCAAGCTGCGGCGGCGGGGGGGGTAGTGCTGCTGGGTAAGTATCTCGTGCGGCAGAAGGCAGGCCTTTAGCGATCTAATGTCCGGCCGGGCAGTTAGGTGGGGCGAGGGTTAGAAAGGCGAACAAATGCACGCACTGGCGGGCTGCCTATTGTTGGTACAGTCTGTGCCCGGCAATATAATCTAATACCGCTGCCGGCACATCTGGCGGACGCTCGGCTCGGGACAGGGCTTCTCGAATTGCTGATGACGAGCTCTCTAATTTTAAAGTGTCGAGTAAGTGTACCGTTGCGCCGGGCACGGACGGAACGGCGTAGCCCGCGCGCGTGACCACGATAAACTCCGTCAGCAGTAATACTTCGTGCCAACGATGCCATAAGTGAATCTCGGCAAAGGCATCCACGCCAATCAGAAAAAACAGGCGGGCGGGCATCTGCTGCCTGACTTTTAATAACGTATCAATGGTGTAACTGCGCTCCGTGCCCGCCTCAAGCCGGCTTACCTCGAAGCGCTCATCGGCGTCGCAAGCTAACTCCAGCATTCGCACCCGGTCCTCAAAACCAGCTTGCGGGCCGGACTGCTTGTGCGGCGGCCGGTTATTCGGCACAAACCAAACGCGGTCTAACTCCAGAAACGAGACGGCCGCCCGCGCCACCGCCAAATGCGCCGCATGCACGGGGTCGAAGGTGCCGCCGTAGAGCGCGAGCCGCAAACTACCTCTTATGCCCGTTGCGAGCGGCCCCGGTGGCTAACTCATCGCAACGATTGTTGTCCGGATGGTCAGCATGGCCCTTAGTCCATTTCCACACCGTGCGGTGGCGCTGGTTCTGCTCATCCAGCTCTTCCCACAGGTCCTGATTCTTCACCGGCTTCTTATCCGCCGTCTTCCAACCCTTGGCCTTCCAGCCGGTAATCCACTTAGTGATGCCGTTACGCATATACTCAGAGTCCGTCGTGATTTCTACATCGCAGACTTCGCGCAAGGCCTTTAACCCTTCCACGGCCGCCCGCAGTTCCATGCGGTTGTTGGTGGTATCGGGTTCGTAACCGGTTAACTCTTTCTTCTTTTCGCCAAAGCGCAAAATGGCCGCCCAGCCGCCCGGCCCTGGATTGCCGATGCAGGCTCCGTCGGTAATCAGTTGTACTTTTTTTGACTCTTCCATTTACGCCGCCACCAGCTCCTGAGAGAAGAATTCATCTACCTGCCCGATAATCGCCTCGGGTGTTTTTTCGCCATAAATTGACACGCGCAGCTTAGTGCCATTGCGCACCCCATGCGTAAAGTGCGTGGCAAACTGCTTCATTTTTCCCACGATGTCCATCGCCTCTTCATCCACCAACATCTGGAAGTAATGGCGCATGATGTTGTAACGCATAATTTCTGTCGGTTGGTTGTAAGTGCCCGTCGCCAGATACTCGCCAATCTGGCGGAAAATCCACGGGTTAGACGCAGCGGTGCGGCCGATCATCACCGCATCGCAACCCGTCTCCTGCACCATGCGGATGGCGTCCTCCGGCGTCTTGATATCGCCATTGCCAATCACTGGCAATTTGGTGGCGGCCTTTAATTCCGCAATCCAAGGCCAGTGGGCCACGCCGGCGTAGCCTTGCTCCCGGGTGCGCGCGTGCATCGCCACCGCAGCTAAGCCGTTGCCCTCCGCAATGCGGCCCATTTCGCGGTAAACCAGCTCGCGATCACTCCAGCCGGCGCGAAACTTGCAGGTGAGCGGAATCTGAATGGCCGCGCGCACCGCCGAGAGGATCTCGCCCACCAGCGGGAGGTCACGCAGTAAGCCACTGCCGCCATTGCAACTCACTACTTTCTTCACCGGGCAACCGAAGTTGATGTCGACGGCGTCAAAGCCCTGCGCCTCACAAATGCGCGCCGCCTCGGCCATAATCCTGGGGTCAGAACCGAATAACTGGGCGGCGATGGGATGTTCGTCGGGCCGAAAGGACAAGTACCGGGCGCACTTATGCATCTTGACGGTCCGGACCGATTTCACGATGCCGTGCGAGGAGGTGAACTCCGTCATCAACAGCCCGCAATTGCCTTGTTCGCGGATCAGCCGGCGGAAGACGGTGTCGGTGACGCCCGCCATCGGAGCCAGCACGGTCGCCGGCGAAACGGTAACCGGAACCGTGCCACTGGGCGACCGGGGGCTCGTCATCGAATAGCTCTGGGGAAACTCAGTCATCTCGTTCATTCCATGGTAGCGTGATCGGTGAAGTGGCGGCGTTCAAACGCCGTGGAGGTGGCTCAAATCAGCCAGCCGGCGGCCGAAATCAGCCTGCAACTTACCGGCGGCGGGATACGTTTGAAGATCTTAGGACAATTTGATCATGAACAAGAATATCCTGGCGGCTTTCGGAGTGGGTGCCCTGCTGGCGGGGGGCGGGGCCTATCTGGCGATGTCGAGCCACAAACCTGCGCCGATCGAGATCACGTCGCGGACGACGGAACAGGCCCTGCGGCCGGAGGCAGCGACACCTTCTGCGCCGCCAGCGGTGGAGGAACCAGCCCCTACGCCTGCACCCACAGCGAGGCAGGTGCCCGCACCGAAACGGTTGATTGCGAAGAACTCTCCGCGTGCTCAGGCGGCACCGAAAACCGAAGTTCCGTCCGTCGAAGTGGCGCAGCCCGTGATGATCCCCCCGCCGGTGGCACCCCAAGAGGCCGCTAAGCCAGTGGTGCACGGCGAGGTAAAACCTGCGGCTGAAACGATCGAAATCCGCAAGCCCGATCCGGTCGCTGAAGAGGCCCGGCGAAAGCAACGCGAACCGGCCAAGGTCATCATTCCGGCCGGGACGCAGATCGTGGTCCGCCTGCAGGAGACGCTGGCGGCCAACAAGATGCAGACGGGCGACACTTTCCATGCGACGCTCGACGCGCCGCTCGAAGTAGCTGGCTTTGTTTTGGCCGAACGCGGTGCACGCGCCGTCGGCCGCATCGTGGAGAGTGACCGCGCCGGACGCGTGCGGGGCGTCTCCCGTCTAGCCATTGAGCTGACGCAGTTCACTACTTCGGACGGCCAAACCGTCATCATTCAGTCCGAAACCTTTCATCGCGAAGGGGCCACATCGAAGAAAAGCGATGCGGCTAAAATTGGGGCCGGGGCTGCCGTGGGGGCCGCTCTCGGAGCGATCTTTGGCGGTGGCAAAGGTGCCGCCATCGGTGGCGCGGCGGGCGGTGGCGCGGGGGCGGGAACGGTGCTGATGACGCGCGGCAAGCCTGCGGTGATCGAGGTGGAAACTCGCATCCCGTTTCAGACGAAGGAACCTGTTTCGGTGACAGAAAAGATCAGATAGCGTCGTCGTCCGGTTCAAATCCGGGCAGGGGCAAATTCTTTTGCGTCCCAATCTCTTCGACGTCGCGTAGCCGCCGGTTCACCGCGCGCGTTCTGACTTGCGCCTCATCGATGGCGACCGCCGCTTCTTCAATTTTCTTCTTCACCTTGTCGAGCGCCTGCCCGTAACGCGCAAACTCCGTTTTCGCCTCGCCCAGCACCTTCCACACTTCGCCCGACCGCTGCTGAATCGCCAACGTCCGGAACCCCATTTGCAAGCTGTTCAGCAGGGCCGCTAATGTCATGGGTCCGGCGACCACCACTCGTTGCTCTGACTGCAACCACTCCGCCAAGCCGGGACGGCGCAACACCTCGGAGTACAGCCCCTCGGTCGGCAGAAACATGATGGCGAAGTCAGTGGTGGCCGGCGGCTCTACGTATTTCTCGCGAATGGACTTGGCATTCAGTTTGATCGCCGTCTCCAGCGAACGCGACGCCGACTCAATCGCGTCGGGCGCGCCGGTCTCCAGCGCCTCCACCAAGCGCTGATAGGCATCGGCCGGGAACTTCGCGTCGATGGGCAGCCAGACGGGCGTCAGGCCATCGCCGGCGTGCCCCGGCAGCTTGATCGCAAACTCCACGCGCTCGTTGGTGCCTCGCGTGGCGACATTGCGCTCGAATTGTTCCGGCGCAAGCACTTGTTCAAGCAGGGCCCCCAATTGCACTTCGCCCCAGGTACCGCGCGTGCGGACATTGCTCAAGACTTTCTTAAGGTCGCCCACGCCGGCGGCTAGGGTCTGCATTTCGCCAAGGCCCCGATGCACTTGTTCGAGCCGGTCAGAAACGGTTTTGAAGGAATCGTTGAAACGGCGGTCGAGGTTTTCCTGGAGCTTTTCGTCGACCGTAGCCCTAATTTGTTCGAGTTGACGGGCCCCATCTTGCTGGACATCGCGCAGGCGGTCGTCGAGCAGGCTGCGCATCGAGTCGGACTGGCGGGTGATGGCGCTTGAAAGCTCTTCGCGTACTTCGCGAGCCGCCGCGCGGCTATCGTCACGCACGGAGCGTTCGAGCTGGTCAACCCAGGCCGGGGTGGACTTTCCCGTATTACTGGTGTTCCCCAGGCGCCCCAGCCAGATGCCCAGAGCCACCGAGCCCAGCACGGCCAGCAACAACAAAACCCCGACCGTTAAGGAGGGGATCATCGCGGAAAACCTAGCTGACGACTTCCAGGATTAGCTCGCGCTCTTCAGGAGCGCTCTGCGAGATACGGAAAGCGTCTTCCACCAATTCGGCGGCTTCTTCTACATTGGCGTCGTTGGTGTAATAGATACGGCAGAGGATGGCACCCGAGTCCATCTTTTGGCCGACTTTGGTTTCGAGGATCACGCCCACGGCATGGTCGATCGAGTCTTCCTTGGTGTCGCGCCCGGCACCGATCATCGATGAAGCCTTGCCGATCAGTTCGGCATCGATGGCGCTGATATAGCCGCCACGAGGCGAGGTGATTTCGCGCGCGCCGGTCGCATTGGGCAGCAATTCGAATTGGTCGAGGACGGCCGGATTGCCGCCTTGCGCGGCGATCACTTGCTTCAGCTTGCGATAGCCAGAGCCATCCAGCAGCTTGGCTTGCGCCAGTTCGCGGGCTTCGTCGAGGGTTTTGGTGAGCTTGGCGACAAAGATCATCCGGGCCGCGAGTTCGAGCGAGAGGCGCGTCAAATCCACCGGACCCGCGTTTTGCAGGGTCTGCGAAACTTCCATCACTTCGAGAGCGTTACCGACGGCAAAGCCGAGCGGCTGGTTCATATCGGTGATCAGCGCCTGCACGCGGCGATCCAGACGGCGGCCAATGCCGACCATCATCTGCGCTAAACGGCGGGCTTCCACCTGCCGCTTCATGAAAGCGCCACTGCCCACTTTGACGTCCAGGACGATCGCGTCCAGGCCGACGGCGATCTTCTTCGACATGATCGAGCTGGCGATCAACGGAATGCTTTCCACCGTCGCCGTCGCATCGCGCAACGAGTACATCTTGCCGTCGGCGGGCGTGATCTCGGGCGTCTGGCCAATGAAGGCCAGGCCGGTCTCCCGCAACTGCGCCTTGAATTCCTCAATCGTGAGACTGGTGCGGAAACCGGGAATCGATTCCAGTTTGTCGAGCGTGCCACCGGTATGGCCCAGGGCGCGACCGGAAATCATGGGCACGATCACGCCGGCCGCTGCGGCGAGGGGTGCCGCAATCAGGCTCGTCTTGTCGCCGACACCGCCGGTGGAGTGTTTGTCTACCTTGGGGCCCGGAATGTCCGAAAGATCGACGGTGACGCCGCTGGCGATCATCGCATCCGTCAGGGCGCTTACTTCGCGGTCCGTCATCCCCGAGTGAAACACCGCCATCAGGAACGCCGACACCTGATAATCGGGAATGCTACCGCCCGTGTAGCCTTCGATCAGGTGGCGGATTTCCTCCACCGCCAACTCTTCGCCATCCCGCTTACGTTGAATAAGGTCCACTGTACGCATGTTAAAGTTTAGGTTATCATTCCGCCCAAGCGTTTGTAAAGCCTTCAAAATCAAGGATTTTTTGCTCTCTTGCATTATCGGACAGCCTCTGGTATGCTAGCGATGGAATGACTCGTTCTGAAGCCTTGGACCGGTTTAATTCCCCGGACCTCCTCTCGCTCGGCGTCGAAGCCAACCAACTCCGCCAGAAGCTGCACCCCGAGCCTGTCGTCAGCTACCAAATTGACCGCAACATCAATTACACCAACTTTTGTACCGAATACTGTAGCTTCTGCAACTTCTATCGTCCGCCCCAAAGCGCTGAAGGCTACGTCCTCTCGCACGAAGTTATTTTCCAGAAAATTCGCGAGACCATCGCGCTTGGCGGCACCGGCATCCTGATGCAAGGCGGTCTGCACCCCGATTTGAAGATTGAGTGGTATGAGGACCTCCTACGCGCCATGAAAGCCGAGTTTGGCGATCAGATTTGGCTCCATTGCTTTTCGGCACCCGAAATCACCAACATCGCGCAAGTCAGCAATCTCACTTTGCGCGACACCATGCTTCGTTTACGCGATGCGGGTCTCCAAAGCGTCCCTGGCGGGGGTGCGGAAATTCTCGACAACGACGTCCGCCACCGGATTAGCCGTCTGAAATGTTCGGTAGACGAATGGGTGGATGTACACCGCACAGCCCACCAGATCGGCCTGCAAACTACGGCCACGATGATGTTTGGCTGTGGCGAAACTCTGGAGCAGCGCCTCAATCATTTTGACGTGGTCCGGCGGTTACAGGAAGAAACGGGCGGCTTCACGGCCTTCATTGCCTGGCCTTTTCAGCGCGACGACACGTCGCTCGGCCGTTTCATCAAGCAGGAAGCCACGGCCGTCGATTACCTCAAGACGCTCGCCATTTCGAGGCTCTACCTCGACAATATCCCTCACGTCCAATCCAGTTGGCTCACTGTGGGGCATAAATTATGCCAGTTGGGCTTGAGCTTCGGTGCCAACGACGTCGGCAGTATTATGATTGAAGAGAACGTTGTGTCGCAGGCCGGTGCACATTACCAGTCCACCACGGAGCAGTTGCGCGCCCTCATTCGAGGGGCGGGCTACATTCCCAAGCAACGCGATACCCTTTACCGTACGTATTATCTTCAGTAACCAAAAACATGACTTGCTATAAAACTCTCCTCGCACTTTTCTCTATTACGCTTCTCTGGGGCCAACAAGACTGGCAGGGGGACGTGAAAAAGATTTATAAAATTGACATCCCCGCTTTCCAAGGTGTGCAACCCGTTTTTGGCTTGGCTAAGAAAACAGCCACCATGCCGGATATTGAGTTGTACTCGCTCACTTTGAAAATGAGCAACCTGAAGACTTCGGCTGACTTCTATCGCCTCAGCATGGAAAAACAGGGTTTTAAACCAGTCAAGACGACGTCGAATGCCGCCTTGGAGCGAATTGAAATGTTAAATCCGGCGCGCAAGCTGGTGGCCGTGGTGGTCGCCAGCAAGCAGAATCAGAATATGCTCCTGGGGATCAGCGTGATGCCCGAAGGCACCATTAAACACTAGCCCGGGTTACTCTTGCCCATTGCCACCAGCCGGTGCGGGCACATTGCGGCTGCTAGTGGGCTTGAAGTTGAAAAGGTCCAGCAGACCCTTCTTTTTCTGTAGCGTGGGGGGCGCGGTGCCGGAACTGGTGGCCTTGCGCTCCAGCATCGTCTCGGCAAGATTCTGGAAATGGCGGCCCAACTCTGAGTTGGGCTCCACCTGCTTCCCAGCGGTGAGCGCGGCGTGGACGCCGTGGTAATCGTTCGGAAACGTCATCGCCACCGGCATCCCGAGCAAGTTTTCGATCTGTTCCGAGGAAATCACCTGGTTGCGCTTGGTGCAACGATTGAGCAGTACGCTTACCCGGTCGCCTAAGTCGATGTTCTTGAGGAAAAGGTACTTCTCGCGAGCCAAGTGCAGCGAGGGAATCTCCGGCGTGCAGACCAGGAAGATTTTCTTCGATTCCAGCATGATCTCTAACGAAAAGTTTTCCATGTTGCCGGACAAGTCGACGCAAATCGATTTGTAGTTCCGCCGCGCGAAATCCATCAGATGGCGCACATGCGTTCCTTCGAGTCGAAACGCCGGGTTGATGCGGCCGGCATGGAGGACGTCCAGATGGCCGATCGTCGTCACCAGTTGGGGCCAAAGATTCTCGTCCATCGCCAGCGAGTGCTCGGCGGCGTCGACAATCGAGTATTCGTTTTCCAGCTTCAACATGAAGCGGACCATCCCGCAATTCAAATCAAGGTCAGTCAACAGGACGCGAGTTTCATTCAGCCGCGCCATTGCCATCGCCGCATTGACGGCAATCGTCGAAGTACCGGACCCCGCTTTGGACGGCAGAAAGGAGAACAGGAGATCAGTAGAATCCAGCACTACCGGCCGTTTATCCAATGCCTCCCGCAAGCGATTGATGCAATCGGCCAGCACCTGCAAGTTAAACGGTAAGGATAAGAATTCGCGAATGCCCACGCGCATAACGTCGATCAGCACCTGCGGGTCGGTGGTATGCGCAATTGCGACAAACTGCACGCCCGGCGCGCTCTGCTCGAGTTCCTTCACCACTTCCAGCGCGCGGTCAATCTGTTGCACACTGAGGAAAATGATCTGTGGACCATTGGTTCTGACGATGCGCGTCAGCTCGTGCGCGTGCGGGTACTTGTCCACCGCCTTCAACATCGCCACGTGCCCGAGATCGAGCAGATTGGCCTGCAGACTCTCGCTCAGTTCAAGATCCGGACAAATAATGATGCTGCGCAGCATCGGCGGCGTGCTCCTTCTTCCTATTTCCCAATGTTTATCGGACGGATTCAAAAGTCCTGAACACCAGGCAGCGGCACTCACCCAAGTTCCCTCGGTTGCAGATTCCGCTCCCTAGTACTCTCGGCATGGAGTACGATTTCCTTTATGCCCCAACCTCTAAAACCAACCGCCTTCGACGTCACGTGCCCCTGCTGTCAAGCCACCCTCACGATCGACCCCGCCCTCCAAGCCGTCATCCACCACCAGCCCTTCGCTTTGCCCGCCGCCCCCATCGAAGATCTCGCGGCGGCCGTCCAAAAGCTGAAGGGTGCCGCCGCCCGGCGGGAGGATGCTTTTCAAAAGTCGCTGAACGACGTGAAGAACCGCGAATCCCTCATGAACCGGAAGTTCGATGAGTTACTGAAGCACGCCCAAGCCGACCCCACCACCGGGCCCCCGAAGCGCGATCTCGACTGGGACTAAAGGCCTCTAGTGCGGCGACCGTTTGAATATGTTCTTATGGCAAGTCTGTGAGATCCCCTCCCTGACGCCGTGGGCTAACGAACGGGCCAAAAGATAACGACGGCAAACCCCAAATTGCCATCGAGCCGCGACCGGACGAAGCGGGCTATGTCTTATCCTCGCTTAAGTAGCTATGAAATGTGGTTCTGGCCCGCTCCCTCCGGTCGCGGCTCAATGGCGGGGCATTTCGTCGTCGAGGCGGTTCGGAAGGAACCGATAGTGAGCGGGTCTTGCGACAAACCGGAAGTTTGCGGCTGGTAGGCACAGCGACTTCTTCACACGGTCGCGGTACTAGCCGGATTTTAGCCGTGCCCCAGCTTCATTGCCCATGCGATGCCGAAAAGCGCTAGCACAAAATAGCCAAATGTTTGAAAACCATACTGAATGCGTTCTTTATCGGTCTTTTTCGTCACCACGCCGAGCACCGCGCTCGTCACGAACGCAAACAATAAAGCCGCTTCAAAGTGAGACAGTGAGAGATTCATTAGTCCTTTTCCCCGGTCGCGATCTCGTAGGCATCCACCATCGCCAGGATATTCAGCAAGCCCGCACCCGCCAGGAATTTCGTGCCGTAATCATGCACATGCCCCGCCACATCGGCCTGGGTATAGCCCATCCAACTGGCGAGGTAGAAGGGGATGCCAGCCGCATTGTTGGCGATGTAGCCCCCACAATAGATCAGCGTCGTCAGCATTTCCGACGACGTCCATAGCCACTCAAACATGGCACCGCGCATCAGCAAACCGAACGCGAACATCATCACCACACTGCCACCCAGGATAGCCCCCCGAATCGGCTTTTTCAGAAAGAAATGTCCACCGCCCGGCACCAGCCAAGCCAGCACCACCGCCGTCGCCCACTTCTGAAACGGCACGCTCGGTGCCACCGGAGCCGCAGTTATCGCTTGATTCGCCATGTGACCTTTATTTTACCCCACCCTTCCGCATCTGTAGATCGGCGAAGGCGATTATCTGCTCCCAGTCATAACGCGTGATGTCATGTTTGCCCGCGCGCAGATGGTAGCCAATGCGCGAACGCACCGGGCTTTCCACCAACGAATAATCCTCCCCGGCGAAGCCATCCGTGTGCAGCAACCGGTACACCGCGCTGGCCGCCGCACATGATAGGAACTCGCCCTTCGGGTCGGCCCACTGATCCTCGGTCGCGCTCGTGATGTAAAGCGGCCGCGGTGCCACCAGGGCCAACAATTGGTGCTGATCCACCGGCAGTTGATCGACCGCATCGTTATAGCGCGCGTAATTTCTGGTAAACCAATACGGGAAGCTCGTGTTCAATCGCTTGACCGTCTCGCCGAAATTCCGCCGGGAAAGGGCCGCGCCGCCTTCACCGGTATCGTTACCCACCACCATGGCAAAGCGCTGATCCTGCGCCCCGGCCCACAGCGCCGCCTTACCCAGACGGGAGTGCCCCACCAAAGCCACCCGCTTCGCGTCGATGCGCGGATGCTTACTGAGGTAATCGAGAATGCGGCTCATCCCATAAGCCCAAGCGCCCATGGCGTTCCAATTCGAGGCGGGCAGATGCGGCAGGATGCTCTCCGCCGCACCCTCTTTGTGATCGGGAAAGATGTCGCCATAGTAGACCGTCGCCAAGGCATAGCCATGGCTCACAATCATGTCCACCGGCCACTGCGATGCGCCGCTTCCGCGCGTCGCCTCCGTCGCCCGATTCTTCTCGATCCCTGGCCCAGGGCGCATCCAACTCGTCGAAAGCGCGATCGCCGGGTCCGCTTCGAGCGTGTGATTTCCCGGGAAATTCAAGCCCACAAACGCGGGCACCCGCCCCACCGCCCGATTCGGCACATACAGCAGAATCCGCATCGGCGGACTCTTCCGGCCCGCCATCCAGACCGTCACTTCCTGCCGCGTCGCCGCACCGTCGAGCGCCTTCGCATCGCTCTGGGTGACTTCAAATTCGATCAAGCGGGCCAACGGGGTCTTCCCGAAGACATGCTCTTCAAAAAGCCGCAAGATCTCCGGCCGCCGGCGCTCGGTCCAATCCCGCGCCGTTTTTACCGCTTCCCCGCCGTCAAATCGTAGAGGATCGGGCAACATGTAGTTGCCCACCTTCGCTTCATCGTAGTTCGCCACGAACGGTGCCTGAGCTGCCAACGAAACGCCAACCAGGAACAACGCCCGCCTCAAAAGATCACCGAAGCCACTTCCACTGAACTGCGCCGCCCCTCGATCACCACAATACCCGTTTCCGTCACGTGGTAATGCTTCTTATCCTCTTCCACATCGAACCCAATGCGCGCATCGTCGGGGATAATTACATTCTTGTCGAGAATCGCTCGCCGCACCTGCGCCCGCCTGCCCACAATGCAGTTATCGAAAAGAATCGAGTCTTCCACCACGGCAAAGTCATGAATGCGCACGCCGCGTCCCAGAATCGAGTTCCGCACCATGCCGCCCGAGACAATCGAGCCTCCAGCCACGATCGAATTGACGCTCTCGCCCCGCCGCCCGCCCGCTTCGTCCAGCACAAACTTCGCCGGCGGATCGTCGTAGCCGGCCGTCCGCAGTGGCCAGCGGCGGTTATAGAGATTCAACTGCGGCGTCACGGCGCGCAAATCCATATTGGCGTCGTAGTAGGCCTCAATCGTCCCCACGTCGCGCCAGTAAGCCAGCTGTCCGGGCGGGTCACCCGGAATGTTATTCGTTTGGAAGTCGTAGGCCATCATGGCGGAACGGCCAATCAAACCCGGCAGAATGTCGCGCCCAAAGTCATGGGTCGAGTCTGGATTCTTCGCATCCGCCGCCAGTTCCCGCAACAGCCGGCCGGTCGAGAAGACGTAGTTGCCCATCGACGCATAGACCTGATTCGGATCGCCCGGCATCGTCGGCGCATCTGGATTCTTCTCGTGGAACCCCAGAATCGCGCCGTTCTCATCGGCTTCAATCACGCCAAACTCGCTGGCCATCGATTTCTCCACGGGAATGGCGGCAATCGTAATCTCCGCCGCCTTTTTCACATGGAACTCGATCATGTCGCGAATATTCATCCGGTAAATGTGGTCTGCGCCAAAGATGCACACCAGGTCCGGATTCGCCTGCTCAATCAAATTCATGTTCTGGTAAATCGCATCCGCCGTGCCCCGGTACCAGAATTCGCCCTGGTTGCGCATCTGCGCGGGCACGGGAATGACAAAGTGATTTTTCAGCAGCCCCGTAAACTCCCAGCCATCGCGTAGATGCTGCAACAGACTCTGGCTCTTAAACTGAATCAGGACATAAATCGAATAGATGCCCGAATTGATAAAATTCGACAGCACAAAGTCGACAATCCGGTAGCGGCCGCCAAAAGGCACTGCGGGCTTGGCCCGCTCCTTCGTCAGGGGATAGAGACGAGTCCCCTTCCCGCCCGCCAGAATGAATGCCATCACTCGCAGTTGCATGCGATTCTCCGCCTTTTCTGCACCAATTATGCTGCCTAACCCAACATTTCAGACACGTTGATAAGCATATCCGAAAGCCGTCGCGGCCCACACAACATTTTTGCATGAACCTGTTTCAGCCCGAGCGTATGATATCGTGAACCTCGAACGCATGACTTCTTCCCGCCGTTGGACAATCGTTGGACTGCTTTGTATCGGCTTCATGGTGGCCTACTTTGACCGGGTGAATCTCTCGGTCGCCGTCACTGACCCGACGTTCCAAGCCCACTTCAACCTCTCCAAGCAAGAGAAGGGCCGACTGCTTTCGGCCTTCTTCATGTCGTACACCCTGCTGCAAATTCCCGCCGGCTGGTTTGTCGACAAATTCGGCGTCAAGATTCCTTATGCCGGCGGCTTCCTGATCTGGAGCCTAATGTCCGCCGCCACCGCGTGGGTCACCAACTTCCAGCAACTTTTCGGATTGCGGCTGCTGCTGGGCGTGGGGGAAAGTGTCATCACGCCGGCCGGCATGCGCTGGATCCGCTTCAACATTCCTGAAAACCAACGCGGACTGGCCGTCGGCATCTACATGGCCGCCGCCAAACTCGGCCCCGCGCTCGGTTCCATCCTAGCCGGCGCACTGCTGGTCGGCTACGGCTGGCGCAACATGTTCGTCTTCATCGGAATTGGTTCCCTGCTATGGCTCATCCCGTGGTTCCTCTTCGTGAAGGACGATGATCGCGAAATCGAGGCCGCCGTCCAAAAGGCTTCCGGCGGCACGAATCTCAGCTTCTGGGACACCCTGATGAGCCCCGTGATGCTGGGCACCATCATCGGCACGTTCTGCTACCAATACTTCGTCTACTACTGCCTGACGTGGCTGCCCTCTTATTTCGCCGAACAACGCGGCTTGAACGTTTCCAAAAGCAGTTGGTTCACCGGAGCCAGCTTCGGCGGCATGGCCATTGTCGCCATCCTGGCCGGCTGGTGGGCTGACCGCCTCATCGCCCGCGGTGCCGACCCCGTCAAAACCCGCAAGCGCTTCATCATCGCCGGATTCCTCGTGGCCTCCACTGAAATCTTCGGTGCCTACTCCAGTTCGCTCGAAGTCGCGCTCTTCTGGAGCATCTTCTCGCTCTCTGGACTCGGCCTTACCACCGCCAACTATTGGGCTCTCACCCAAACACTTTTGTCGAGTGCCGCCGTCGGCCGCGTCGTGGGAGTGCAAAATGCCGCCGCCAACCTCCCCGGAATCGTCGCCCCCATGCTCACCGGCTACTTACTCACGCAAACCGGAAGTTACACGGCCCCCATGTACTCGATCTTGTTTTTCTTAGCCCTGGGCGTCGGTGCCTACGTGTTCTTGGTCAAGCGCGAATACGCCCCTCAGGCCAGTTGACCGCCGTCCCCGATTCCTCTCGCCATTCGGCGGCACTCACTTCGTTAATCCTCGCCGTGTCTCCGCCACATTGGGTGTGACATTCTAAGTGCCCCTGGCTCTTAAGGCGGTTTGGGTGGGGGCGGGGAGCGGGGTGGCTTTTTGGGGTGGTGCGCCGATGAACTTCGCGAGGTCTGCGAGGTAGGTGGCTTGGCGGGGGCTGCGGAGCCAGGCCGCCCAGTCGGTGGTGGGGGTGATTTCGAATTCTTGGCGCCAGCGGTCCAGGTAGAGCTTTACCTGGG
>JANLPT010000414.1:0-3128 GCA_031367405.1 Bryobacteraceae bacterium | reverse complement strand
TTTACCCGGATTCGATTTCGTCCGACTTACACGTGGGCAGCATGAACGCGGGCTTCAAAGACATGCCGAATTTAATGTCGAAGATGCTGAGCTTAGGGATGCCGCTCGAGAAAGTGGTCCGGGCATCCACCTGGAATCCGGCGGTCGAAATTAATCGGCCGGAACTAGGTAACTTGAGCGTTGGCGCGGAGGCGGACGTGGCGGTGCTGCGGCTGGAACAGGGCCAGTTTGGCTTTCTCGATTCGGCGGGCGCGCGCCGCGCCGGCACCCAACGCTTAGTTGCCGAAATGACGCTCAGGAAGGGCGTTCCCCTTTGGGACTTGAATGGCCGCGCGGCGAAAGATTGGCGGACTTTCCCGTACCGGGTTCGAGGCACCGCGCCGGTTAAGAAGTAAAATGACAGGTTGATGCCTAGACTATACGAAACCGTCGCGCCTGAATCGATTTTGGACTCTGGAGCCGAAGGGCTGTTCGATGTGCGGAGTACGGTGCCGGGTCCTGCGGGGTCGCTGCCGTTAACCGCCGAAATGCTGCGGGAACGGCCTTCGGGCGATCTATTCGGCTGGACGCAGAACGCCGGCATGGGCTGGAATCCGGCCAAACTGGGCGGGCCCGAGGTGTTACTGCTCTCTACCCACGGCGGTCTGCGCGCGCCGGACGGCGAAGCGATCGCCCTCGGCTATCATACGGGCCATTGGGAAGTGGGGCTTCTGATGGAGGCGGCGGCACGAGAGCTGAAATCGCTTGACGCCGTACCATTTGCCGGCGCCTGCACTGACCCTTGCGATGGCCGCACGCAAGGCACGGCCGGTATGTTCGATTCGCTGCCCTATCGTAACGACGCGTCAATGGTTTTCCGGCGGCTGATCCGCTCCTTACCTACCCGTCGTGCCGTGATTGGCGTGGCGACCTGCGACAAGGGTTTGCCGGCCATGATGATGGCGCTGGCTGCGATGCACGATTTGCCCTGCGTGTTAGTGCCGGGCGGCGTCACGTTAGTTGCTGAGGACGGCGAAGACGCGGGCAAAGTGCAAACGATTGGGGCGCGTTTTTCGCACAATATCATTACTCTCGAACAGGCTTCGGATATGGGTTGCCGCGCCTGTGCCTCGCCCGGTGGCGGCTGCCAATTTCTGGGGACCGCCGGCACGGCGCAGGTGATTGGCGAGGCGCTCGGGATGACGTTGACCCACGCCGCGCTCGCGCCTTCCGGCCATCCGATTTGGCTCGACATGGCGCGCCGTTCCGCGCGCGCCGCGCTGCAGATGATCCAACGCGGCATTACCATGAAAGACATCCTCACTGACGCGGCGATTCGCAATGCGCTGGTGGTGCATGCGGCTGTCGGTGGGTCAACGAATCTGATCATGCATCTGGGTGCCATTGCTTACCATGCCGGACTTCGGCGGCCGTCCGTGGAAGATTGGTCGCACGTCAATCAGCAGGTGCCGCGAATTGTCGACGCCCTGCCGAACGGGCCGAAGCATCATCCCACCGTGCAAGTATTCCTGGCGGGCGGGGTGCCGGAGGTAATGCTGCATTTACGCCGGGCCGGGTTACTGGAGACGCGGGTGCTGACGGCCACCGGCCGCACTCTAGGCGAAATGCTCGATTGGTGGGAGGCCAGCGAACGCCGCACTCGCCTCCGCGACGTGTTGCGGCAGCGCGATGGCGTGGATCCCGGCGACGTGATCATGTCGCCGGAGTCGGCGGCGCAACGCGGACTTACCTCCACCGTCTGCTTCCCGCAAGGCAATCTGGCACCGGGTGGCAGCGTGATTAAGAGCACCGCCATTGACCCGAGTGTCGTGGGCGAGAATCAGGTTTATCGCAAAGTAGGCCCCGCGCGCGTATTTACGGCGGAACCGGCCGTCATCAAGGCGATCAAGACGGGCGGCATTGTCGCGGGAGATATTATCGTGCTGTGCGCCCGGGGTCCATTGGGGTCGGGTATGGAAGAGACTTACCAAGTTACTTCGGCGCTGAAGATGTTGCCTTTCGGCAAGCATGTCGCGGTTATTACCGATGCCAGATTTAGCGGTGTGTCCACCGGCGCATGCATTGGGCATGTTACTCCTGAAGCACTAGCCGGTGGCCCGATCGGCAAGTTACTCGATGGCGACATGATTGAGATTGTGGTCGATCAACGGCGGATGACGGCGAAAGTGAACTTACTCGGAGCAGATGGCACGGCCAACAGCGGCGACGACTTACTCGCATCGCGTCCTTTAAGGAGCGACTTACAGCCTGATCCTTTGCTGCCGGATGACTCCCGTCTGTGGGCGGCGCTGCAGGATGTCAGTGGGGGGAGTTGGGGCGGCGCAGTTTACGATGTCAACCAGATTCTGGAGGTGCTGGCCGCAGGGAAGAAGGCGTTGGGGCGCTAAACAGCGTTACTTTCCCAAACTCGCCTGGCGCGCCGGCAGGAACTCGTCGTTTGGCCGCCAAGTGAAGAGCGTTGGCGTATTCGCGGCGGTGATGCCCAGCGTCAGCCCCACCCGGGCCACATCCTCCACGCCGGACCAGTCCCAGTCTTCACGAAATTCGTCGGAAGGTTGATGGTAGTGCTTGGCCGAATATTCCTCGCGCTGCGCATTGGCGCGTTTGGCGTTGACGCCCTGATAATTGGTGCCCAGGTTGACGGAGAAGGCCGGAACGCCCACCCGCGCGAAAGAGAAATGGTCCGAACGGTAAAAGATGCCCTGTTCGGGCCGAGGGTCGGGACTCAGCGTAAAATTGAAACGCCGCGCCACCTCCTGCACCAGCGGCCACGCCGTCGTACGTTCGGCACCGGTAATCACCAGATCGCTCGGGCGGCCGTAGGGAGGGATGGCGTCGAAGTTGATGTTCAGCTGCGTTTTTCCCAGGGGGATGAGGGGATGGCGGCCGTAGTATTCGCTGCCGCGCAGGCCGCCTTCTTCGGCGGTGACGGCCAGGAAGAGGGCGCTGCGGCGTGGCTTTTGGGGCAACGCGGCCCAAGCGCGGGCGAGTTCGAGCAAGACGCCGAGTCCGGTGGCGTTGTCGACCGCGCCATTGTAGATGCCGTCGCCGGTCACTTGGGCGTCCCTGCCCAGATGGTCCCAATGCGCCGAAAAGACGACGGCTTCCTGCTTCAGGTCAGTGCCTTC
>JANLPT010000360.1:0-3433 GCA_031367405.1 Bryobacteraceae bacterium | reverse complement strand
TTCGACAGCGGCCCTCAACCGCTTATCCTGGTCCGGGGTGAGGTTCTCTGATTTGGCTTTGGTATAAATGTAAAAGAAAACGACTGCGTGGTGTTGGGGAAGATAAAGGTAGATGACCCGTGCCCCGCCTGACCGGCTCCGGCCCTGCAAAGCCATCCGCACCTTGCGCAGGCCCTGCAAGCGCGGGATAACGTCGCCCTTCTCCGGGTCTTTCAGCAGGTCGTTTTGAAGTTGGTTGAGATAATAGTCATCGGTGATCTGCGTAACGAGGCTGGTGAACAGCGGCAGTTCGATGAAGATGAGTTTCATTTAACCCTTACACTGTAAGGGTATCTTTTCAAGCCGGGTCAACCTAATTTACGGGAGGCCAGCTACCCCAAAGCCGGTAAGGGCATGGCGTTGAACCAAAAGCGTTTCAGGTCGCGAATTTGCGGCATGGAAACAAACGAAACGATACACGGCGGTGGGGCCCCATAGCAGGGGTCGGGCCTCACCATGCACCTTTTGACGACCAAGCAGGCCCAATCTATTGGATTTTGGTGCGGGCACTAATCCGGGTCATGTTGCCCATTTCCCAGTCCCGGACTTTGCGAGTGGCTTGACGCGGAGCCCGGGCAATCCACTTGTCGGTTGCAGTAGAGGAAGGGCATGAAAATCGGAGGGTAAGCAGGCCGAAAACCTCAGAAAAGCGAAGAATTGGTGTTTATGCCCGCGATCAATGCGCGCACCGCTGGACAGTTCGTCTTTGCAGTCGAGCAGCACGCTCAACCCAGTGCCGTGATGGCTTGGAGCTTTCTGCGCAGCGCCGGCAGGCGTTGCTGGCTGGCTTGGTCGGGCGGAATCTGTCCCGGCAGGGCTTCATCAAACTGCCGCGTGGCGATAAGCGACCGCACTGCGCCGATCACATAGGCCCGCAATTCGGCGGGAGCTTGGTCCACGTCGGCCACGATGTTCACACGTCCATCAATCACCGTTACGAAGTCTTCCAGATCGTGACTGGCGTAGTAGTCACCGTCCCCGCGGTCGGGAAAGGCGATGTGCTTTGTCGCGAGAAACGCGACCGGGGAGATCAGTTTGAGCCGGACGTGCCCGAACTCGCGCTCGGTTGCCGTAGCCAGCGCTTCCGCGAACCACGCGGTGTTGAGTCCAAGAAACCCACCCTCGGTCGGCATGATGTCCACGGTGAGATTGCCGAGCACCCACCGGCACTTCGGCGCTTTCTCGCGCGTATCGTGATCGAAACCGAGGCTGCGCAGCTTCGCTTCGACATCGGAGTAACGCTGCGCAGTTACGGCTTCGAGAATGACATCTAAGTCGTCGGTCGGACGCGCGGGCGAAAACGCGGGATTATCCAACAACAGGTTCACGATGGACCCGCCGACGAAGGCATAGTCCAGACCGAGACGGTCGAGGCGGTCGGCGACCGCGCGAAGGGCACTGAGATTAGGCTGCGACATGGACGTTCAGGCGTTGCGTGATTTCTTTTTCCGCCAGGCTGCGTTCGCGCGCCCGACCGATGCGGAGGGCATCAACCAAGGCCAGCAAATCGTAGAGCGCTGGATCGCGCCGCGCCGCGCCAGGCACGCTGCTATAGAGGGGCTGCACGGCGGCCCCTTGCACCTGACCATCGGGGTCCGGCCAGACGGGAGGAATCTGTTCCGACGCGCTGATTTTGCCGGACAGCACCGGAGCCGCCCAAGCAGTCGGCATCCCGCGGGTGACTTCCTTGGGGCGGGCCGGAAAGGCATGAGGCACCCCATGGATGAGAAAATTGCGGAGCGCTTCACGGCGGATTTCCCGGGTTTCGGGATCGACCAAGCGGGCTTCGCCTAGCCGGCGCACGGCGGCATGGACTTCTGAGGCGCTCATCCCTAATTCTTGACCCAGTTCAGCATAGCTTCGCCGGGCTCCTTCGAGACAGAGTTTGAGAGCGACAACAATGTCTTGTGGCTTGGTGAACATGGGAATACGCTATTCGCGAATAGCGAACTGTCGAGCCTTTAGATCTTGGCGGCTTTAGAGAGAGGCATGCCCTTTGGTGACCATAACAACATATCAAATATGATTGCTTATAGTCGTAGTCTTAGGCATAGTGATCATATGTTATCACTTAAAACAGAGTCCGACGTGCTCCGGGAGATCGCCGATTCGGTGCGATCTCATCGGCTGGCTTTGGGCTGGCGTCAAGATGACTTGGCCCAACGCAGCGGGGTCGGGGTCGCAACCTTGCGGCGGTTTGAGCGCTCCGGGCAAATCGGGTTTCAGGGACTCGCCAAACTGCTGGTCACGCTGGGGCTAGCGGACAATTTTCTGACCGCGCTTAAGCGCCCGGCGGATGCCCCGAAGAGTATCGCAGCATTTCTCGCGGCTAACCAGACGGCCAAACCAAGGCGACGGGCCCCCGCCGCCATCCGATCCCCTTAACTGATGGCCGTGGTCGAACCTAATCTTCTTCAGCTGAAATTCCTCGGCCAGCCGCTGGGCGTTCTCGCCTACCGGCCGGACGGCCCCGTGCATGCGCTTGAACTTGACCGCGCCTTTCTGGCCAGCGGCCATGACCTGTCGCCGCTGAGCCTGCCGCTGGATTCGTTTGCGGCGGGCCCACGGCTCTTCCAACCGGGGGACACTCCCTTTGCAGGTGGACTGCCAGGCCTGATCGTCGATTCCCTGCCCGACGCTTGGGGCGAACGGATGCTGCGCCATGAAATGCCGGAAGTGCAGACGCTGCTCGGAAAACTTGCGGCCATCGGCCCGCGCGGGCCTGGGGCGATCACGTTTGAACCCGTGCTGGGCGCGGGGGCTGACCAAAATCCGACCGCCGTCGATCTCGCCGCATTGGCCCACGATGCCGACCGACTGCGTGCCACACCTGTGCCTCTGACCGATGAGCATGTGAATGCCGCGCTGGCCAAGGGTGGCAGCACACTGGGCGGGGCTTTCCCCAAGGCGTCGGTTCATCTGCGATTGGAGGGGGAATTCATCGAGCGTCATGAGATTCTCGTCGGGGGCGCTCCGCCTCCCGGTTATAGCCCCTGCATCCTGAAGTTTGCCCGATCCAGCGATGAAGCCGAGGGCGCAGTGGAATTTGCCTTCTGGTTGATGGCGAAAAATGCCGGCATCCGGCTGCCCCGGGCCTGTCTCGTCTATGACGGCGAGCGCCGGCATTTCGCGGTTGAACGTTTTGACCGTTACCGCCGGGCCGATGAGACCATCGGCCGGCGGCACGTGCACTCCCTCAGCGGCATGATGCACCGCAAGGCCGCAGATGGAGCCATTGACTACGAAGATTTCATGCGCCTCAGCCGCCGGTTGGGCGGAGCGCAAGAGGCGGTGGAATGCTTCCGGCGCGCGGTATTTAATCTGCTCGCGACGAATCGCGACGACCACGGCCGCAACCATCTCTTTCTCTACGACGAAACCGCCCGGACCTGGA
>JANLPT010000357.1:0-3427 GCA_031367405.1 Bryobacteraceae bacterium | reverse complement strand
GCGCCCGCGGCCGGCGGACGTTGAGCTTTTACTCGAAGTGGCCGATTCGACGATCGCCTTCGATGCCATCGTCAAGGCCGGGCTTTATGCGCGCGCTGGCATTGCCGATTACTGGGTGGTCGATGTCAACGCCCGCCGCTTACTCGTCTTTCGCGAGCCGCGCGAGGGCGAATACAAAGCCATCATTACTTACCAAACGCACGAGCCGGTAAGCCCGCTAGCGGCTCCCGACGCTCAACTGAGGATCAACGATATTTTGCCCGCTGAAAACTAATGGAAGAAAATACCCGGCAACGCATGGAAAATTTGGAGCGCGAACTAACGGCGCTCAAAGAATCGAATCCGCAAGCGGATTTAACTCGCCTCGAAGGCCAGCTGCAAATGATGGGCCGCGCGCAAGCGCAGACGGCGACGCCTTGGGAGCGGGTCCAATTGGCGCGGCATCCCAAGCGGCCGCATGCCCTGGACTATATTCAGCGCATATTTACTGGCTTTATCGAGATCCACGGCGATCGCGCTTATGGGGACGACGCCGCCATCGTCTGCGGCATGGCCAAGCTGGACGGCGAGCCGGTGATGGTATGCGGCCAGCAGAAGGGCCGCGACACCAAGCAAAAACTGTTGCGTAACTTTGGCATGCCGAAGCCCGAGGGCTATCGCAAGGCGATGCGAGCGATGAAGATGGCGGCGAAGTTTGGCCGGCCGATTATCTGCTTGCTGGATACTCCTGGCGCTTACCCGGGCATTGACGCCGAGGAGCGTGGGCAAGCCGAGGCCATCGCCGTGAACCTGCGCGAAATGGCGCGGCTGAGTGTGCCGGTGATTTGCGTGGTGATCGGCGAAGGCGGTTCGGGCGGCGCGCTCGCGATGGGCGTCGGCAATCGGGTTTATTTGCTGGAGAACGCCATCTACAGCGTGATTTCGCCCGAGAGTTGCGCCGCGATCATCTGGCGTGACTCGACGCAAGCCGAGAAGGCTGCGGCCGCGTTGAAGCTGACCGCCGACCATCTGGAACGGCTCGGCATCATCGATGGCGCGATTCCAGAGCCCGTGGGCGGCGCGCATGCGGACATGGATGGCGCGGCCGAATTGCTCAAAGCGCATCTGCTGGCGTCACTGGCGGAGCTGAAGAGCTTGAGCCCGGAACAACTGATTGAAGAGCGCTATTGGAAGTTCCGCCGCATGGGTAGCTTTTTTATGGAAGGGGCCAGCGTTTGAGCCGTCGCAATCAGGTGAGCGCCATCGTGGTGGCGACTTTGGCCGGCTTGGGCCTGCTGATTTTTTTCTCCATGCCGAGCGCGAACTATCGCTGCGAGGTGTGCGTGGCTTTCGAGGGCCGCGAAGCTTGCCGGACGGCGTCGGCGGAGACCAAAGCTATGGCGCAACGGACGGCCCACGAAAATGCCTGCGCGCAAATCGCGAGCGGGGTGACGGGCACGACGGGCTGCCACGCGACTCCATCGCTTAGTGTGAAATGGCTGGCTAAACGATAAAAAATTATGGAGCGGGAGACGAGATTCGAACTCGCGACATCAACCTTGGCAAGGTTGCACTCTACCAGCTGAGCTACTCCCGCTTGAGGGCAATTGCGCCTGACCATGAGTCAGCCCGCAACACTTCCAGTATCGCTAGAACCAGGGGGCGCTGTCAAACACCATCGTGCGCTAGGCGATGCCCGCGCCCTGCGTTTCCACGTACATCGTGTAGAGCGATTGGCTGCCGCACATGAAGAGCCGGTTGCGCTTCGCCCCGCCGAAGCAGAGGTTAGCGCAGATTTCAGGCAGCAGGATCTGGCCGATTTTCTTGCCGTCCGGGGCTACGATGTGGACGCCGTCGTAGCCAGAGCCCACCCAACCGGCGGCCACCCACACGTTGCCGTCCATATCGCAACGAATGCCGTCCGCCAAGCCCTGGCCGCCGGACAACGGCGTCCCGCCCGTCGGCGTATAGCTCTGCACCATGGAGAAAAACGAGCGCCCGTTCTTCAGCTTCGCTCCGTCGACGTCCCAGACCTTGATCTCGCGAGGCGCTTTCTCGTAGTGCGTGGCACCGGTGTCGGCGATGTAGAGCTTCTTGTAGTCGGGCGAGAAGCAGAGTCCGTTGGGCTTGAAGATTTCGTCGGTCACCATGGTCATGGCACCGGTTTTGCCGTCGATGCGATAGACAGCTTCCTTGATTTCGAGCGTTCCCTTGTTGCCTTCGTAGTTCATTAGCGAGCCGTAGCCCGGGTCAGTGAACCAGATGGCCCCGTCCGGCGCGACGATGACGTCGTTGGGCGCGTTCAACTGCTTGCCGTTGTACTTGTCGGCCAGCACCGTCACTTTGCCGTTGTACTCGTAGCGCGTCACGCGGCGATTGCCGTGTTCGCAACTGATCTGCCGGCCTTCGTAATCGAAGGTATTGCCGTTTCTGTAGCCGGCGGGCTGGCGCAGGACGCTGGTGTGGCCATCCTCTTCGAGCCAACGCATCTGGCGATCATTGGGGATGTCGCTCCAGATGAGGTAGTGTCCCACACCGTTCCAGGCCGGGCCTTCCGCCCACAGCGTGCCCGTATGCAGGCGCAGAATAGGCGTGTTGCCGATCTTGTATTTATCGAATCGCTTGTCGAGCGAAAAGATGTCAGGGTCGGGATAACGCGTGGGCGTGTGGCCGGTATAGTCACGGGGAGCTTGCGCGGCGGCGGTCCCGGCGGCGGCAAGTGCAGGAAGGAATGTACGTCGTGAGATCACTCAGACAGTATATGGTTCTCTCGCCGCGCTTGCAGGCCAATTATGGCAGTGTTGTCTGAGAAGCGTGCAAATTCCTCCTGATTAGTTACAACTCGCCCCAAGGTTTAATCCTGTTGGCCGGAAAGCTAAGGAAGATGCTCGATCTGAATGTCTCCCCAGTAATCTTGGAGGTACTCGGCAACAAGCTGGCGGTGACACTGGTGCGGCTTTTCTTCGGAGCATAGCAGGCACCCACCGTCCATGATTTCACGACTCGTGGATTCGATCTGCCGTGCCCGCATTGACTCAAGAAATTGCCGTTCGTATAGTTGCCAATCGCCATTCTTTGCCTTTTTGTAAGGATCGAGAATATCGGCTGTGGGCGCGAGATCACTCCAAATGTTACGCGACCGCCTCAAACGCCATTATCCCGCCAACGATTACCGCACTCCGTTCGAGAAGTTATGCTCGCTCCAAAAGTGGCAGCAATACCTCAAACCTGGCAGCACCGAGGCTTTCCTCCGCGCACAAGCGATGCTGCGCAGCGACACCGAAGCAGCTTTGCTCATGCAAAAGCCAAGCTCGATATTCTTCGCCGCGTTCGCCTTCGGTTCTGACTCGTCGCCGTTCAACTCGCCGTTTCAGCCTCATTTCCCGTTGGCACTAATCTTTCCTTTCAGGCTCACTTCTGGATTGGAAAATGCTGAATTAGCGCCTAG
>JANLPT010000345.1:0-3387 GCA_031367405.1 Bryobacteraceae bacterium | reverse complement strand
GGTTTAATGCCCATTGGACCCCCGCCAAATATCAGCAATTCCTGGCCGCCATTGACGCCGACCTCGGCCACCACGTCGAGTTCCGCATCTCCGAAACGCCCTGTTTCTTCGACACCGCCCTGGCCGAACGCATGTGCGCCTCCGGCGTTGCTTTACTGCAACAACTCACCCAACCTGCTTACAGGCAGGCCAGCGATCGCGCCGTGCCCGACGCCTACCGCGTCCCCCACGAAGCCCCGCACCCCATGTTCGTCCAAGTGGACTATGGCCTCGTCCGCGATGACAGCGGCAACCTCCAGCCTCGCCTCGTCGAAATTCAGGGCTTCCCTTCCCTCTACGGCTTCCAGCCCTTGATGGCCGAGCATTACAAGGCCGCTTATGGCCTCGATCCTAACTTGAAATACCTGCTCGACGGCCTCGATCGTCCCGCTTACAACGCCGTCCTGCGCGAAGCGATCCTGGGCGGCCACGACCCCGAAAATGTCATCCTGATGGAGATCGACCCGGCGCATCAAAAGACCCGTTGCGATTTCATTTGCACCGGGCGCATCGCGGGCATTCGCACCGTCTGCATCACGTCCATTAAACAACGCGGCCGCAAATTGTTTTATATGCACGACGGCCGCGAAGTGCCCATCCAGCGCATCTACAACCGCACCATCATTGACGAACTGGAACGCAAAGGCATCGTCGCGCCCTTCCGCTGGACCGGCGACCTCGATGTCGAATGGGCCGGCCATCCCAACTGGTACTTCCGCTTGAGCAAGTTCTCGATGCCGTTCTTGAAGCACGAAACCGTGCCTGAAACCCACTTCATGGATCAGCTCGATCGCTTGCCCGGCGACCCTGAAAACTGGGTGCTGAAGCCGCTGTTCTCGTTCGCCGGCCTGGGCGTTATTGTCGGCCCCACTGGTGCCGAGCTCGAAGCGGTAAAGGATCGCGAGAACTACATCCTCCAACGCCGGGTCCGCTTCGACCCGGTTATCGAAACACCCCACGGCATGACGATGGCCGAGGTCCGGCTGATGTTCATCTGGACCGACCGGCCGAGGCCGGTGAACACCATCATCCGCACCGGCCGCGGCAAGATGATGGGCGTCGACCAGAACAAGGGCCTCGAGTGGGTGGGAGCGTCAGCGGCTTTCTACGTTTGATCGGCCTAGAATGAAGGCATGGCCACCAAGTTCGAAGCAATCTATGAGGCCGGAGTTCTGCGTCCGCTGGAGCCCCTCTCATTGAAGGAGAATCAGGGAGTTACTCTCGAAATCTCTGAAGCGGACGATGACCGGGAATTTACGCAGTACGTCCACCGGCAAGCGGCCAATGTCGAAAAGCTCAGCTTCCAAGAAATCCGCGAGCGCTTGAAGCACCTACCCGGCTGCTGGGCAGATGACATTATCGAAGCACGCTCGGATCGACCGAGCGCCTAGCCCGGTCAACACCATTATCCGCACCGGCCGTGGCAAAATGATGGGCGTCGAATGGCTGGATGACCCGGCAGATTTCTACGTATGATCGGTCTATAATAAAGCCATGGCCACCAAGTTCGAAGCAATCTACGAGGCAGGAGTACTGCGGCCGCTCGAACCGCTCGAATTGTCGGAGCATGAGCAGGTCACACTGAAGATCGCCGATGCCAGCGATGATCAGGAGTTCATGCAATTTGTACGTCAGCGAGTCGCACACCTCAACCATGTACCGCCCCTCGCGGAGGTTCGAGAACGTCTCAAACACATTCCGGATTCTTTTGCCGATGCGATTATCCTGGAACGATCAGAACGGTAGCGATTGCACTATTTCTTCGATTCCAGCGCCCTGGTAAAAGTTTTTCACGCCGAAGTTGGCTCGGCCAAAGTGATTGCCATCATGGACGAACCGGGACGAGAAATTTCAGCTTCGCACTTGTCGATTGTAGAGTTCGCTTCTGTGGTCGCGCTCAAGAGCCGCACCAAGGTCATGTCTCCTGCAGAAGCTGATTACCTCCTGGATCAGCTTTTCTTGCAAGTCAACAAGAGAAGCGTTCTCATTCAAGCGATTCTGGCCGAAGACTTCGACCGGGCGTTTGACTTAATCAACTTGCACGGGCGCCAATTCGGACTCAAAACGCTCGATGCACTCCATCTGGCGACAGCGCTCCGGCAAAAGCGGCAGAGTCGTTTGGACTATTTCGTCACCGGCGATCGGGCCCTGGCCAACGTCGCCAGGCTCGCCGGACTCGAGGTCATTGGTCCTGAGTAGAGTTCCGACCTAGTGTGCCCGCCCCAGCGGCTCATTCCCTGACCCTTGCCGGTACCCTTCCAAATCGAGCGTCACATAGTGAAAGCCCAATGGCTTGAAGATCTCCACCAGCGCTTTGGCCGTCCCCAGATTCAGCGCCAAGGCCAGTTCCGATGGGTCAATCTCCACCCGCACCAGCTGCTCGTGAAAACGCACCCGGAACTGCTGGAAGCCGAGGGCGCGGATCGCCTCTTCGCCTAACTCCACGGTCCTGACATTCTCCTTCGTCACCGCCGTGCCGTAAGGGATCCGCGAGCTGAGGCAAGCCGACGCCGGACGATTCCACGTTTCGAGGCCCGCCATCCGCGACAGCTCACGAAGCTCAGCCTTGGTGAGTCCCGCCTCCACCAGCGGAGCCTTCACCCGATAGATCTTCGCCGCGTTCTGGCCGGGCCGATGGTCGCCCAAGTCGTCCTGGTTCACGCCGTAAATCAGCGTATCGAAGCCACGCGCGGCGGCCACATTCTCCATCACCCGGAAGAGCTCTTCTTTGCAATAAAAACAGCGATCGGAGTTATTGGCCGAGTACAGCGGATTCTCAAATTCCAGCGTCGAAACGTACTCGTGCCGAATCCCGTGTTCTAGCGCAAAGCGCTCTGCATCGCGCTTATGCGCGTCCGGCATCGACGCCGAATCAGCCGTTAACGCCAGGCAGTTGTCTCCCAAGACCTTCTGCGCCGCCCAAGCCAGATAAGCCGAGTCTGCGCCGCCGGAATAGGCGATTAGAACCCTTTTCAAAGCGCGCAGAATGGCAAATAAACGCTCCTGTTTCGCCGCGAGCAACATCGGCTCAAGCGGCGCCGGAGGAGAAAGGATGACTAGCGTTGCCATACGCCCTGAGTATATCTTGCCGGGCTCAGTGACGTGGAGCCCGCTGCCCCAGCATGCCGCCTGCACCTCGTCATAGTCTATTTAGGTTATTCGAGTGGACTGCCGGCTGTGGGAAAATAGCGGAGCCGTGAGTATCCGCATCAAACAAGCCGTCACCGTTTTGTTTGGACTGCTGCTCCTCAACTCCGCCTACCTCGCCGCCTTTGCCACCGCGTCGGTCTTCTATATGGTGAACGTCCTGCTGCACGTGGCCGCCGGTGCGGTCGCGCTGTTGGCCTT
>JANLPT010000315.1:0-1900 GCA_031367405.1 Bryobacteraceae bacterium | reverse complement strand
TCCCGTTCGCTACTCTTCCGCTTCCTGGCCACGACTCGACGTGTTTCAGGAATGAATCGATTCAGCAAGCATATTCACTTCAAAAGTCGCGAGTGGTCTAATGAAAATTGTCCGAATCCAGTCAGTCGATGGTCATGTTTGTTTTGCCAGCCAGCAGGCAGACGGTTCACTGGAACGCCTCCAGGGCAGTCTGTTGGACGGTCTGACTTCGACCGGCCAGACAATTGCCGCTGCAAAAATCCTGGCACCATTGGAACCGGCGGCGATTCTGTGCATAGGGCTCAACTATCGCAAGCATGCCGAAGAGGGCAAGCAGGCACTTCCACCGCATCCTGTGCTGTTCATGAAGATCGCGACCGCCGTGCAGAATCCCGGCGATCCCATCGTGTTGCCGCGCAAACTGCGCAGCGACAAGGTGGACTATGAATGCGAACTGGCGGTGATCATCGGCAGACGCTGCCACAATGTCAGCCGTGCCGATGCGTTGTCATATGTGCTCGGTTACAGTTGTGCGAACGATGTGAGTGCTCGTGACTGGCAAAAAGAAGGCGGCGGTGGTCAGTGGTGTCGCGGGAAAACGTTTGCCACGTTCTGCCCGCTTGGCCCGTGTCTCGTCACTGCCGACGAGATCCCGAACCCAAATGCCTTGCAGATTCGCACCATCCTGAACGGCAACACGATGCAGGACTGGAACACCAACGACATGATCTTCGACGTCCCGACTCTCATCGAGTTCCTCAGTGCCAGCACAATTCTGGCGCCCGGCACAGTCATTCTTACGGGAACTCCGCACGGCGTCGGTGCGGCTCGCACGCCGCCCGTATTTCTGCAGCCAGGCGATGAAGTGACGATTGAGATCGAAGGGATCGGGAGACTGACGAATCCGGTGGTTGAAGAAGTTGTTTAACCACTCTGACGATTCGAATCCTGGTGCAGTGGAATCTTAATCTTAATCTTAATCCAGGTTCCGCATCGTATCCGGAGTTCTGAAATTCGTAGGGTGTGACAAGCAGCTGGCAAGCTGCGAAGGCACACCATATCTGCGCTGAATCCTCGGTGTGCCCGCGCTCGCGTTGCTCGCTTGTCACATCCTACAGAAAACTCTTCATCTCATTCTGAACGTGGTTTAGTCCCTTGTTGCGACGTGATTGCCGCAAGAGTCAGACGTACCGGAGCTACGAACCGATTAAGAGTAAGATTATGATTAAGAGCGAGTTCTTCAGAACGGTAAATGGTTTTCAGTAGCATTCGCTTCGACTGCATTGCTGGCCATCCGACGGACATGAATGTCCATCCTACAGTCGCCGCGAGTCGCAAAACTCAACTCAATCGCCACACGCGACGCATGATCCATTCAAACGCCAGCAGGCCGACCATCAGAAACATCAGCCAGCGTCGATCCCACAACGTTCGCAGCTGTTCATCGACAACGACCGGCTGGCTTTGATCGGGCAACAGCGTCGGCAATGTCGCAAGTTCTGACACCGCGAGATAGCGACCCTGGGTGTCCCGTGTCAGACTTGTGAGCAGTTCTGTGTTCAGAGTCGGATTCTGAGACTCCAGATTCGGAAGCACGACATCGATCGATGCCTGAAGCACATCGGACGATTCCGGCACTGGCACTGAGATGCGATAGGATCCGGGTGCCGGCGGTCGAAAACTGGCAACGTACTGCCCTGCCCCGCGACTGTCGCCGAGCAATCGATCTGGCACCGTCAGCGTCCGGCCTTCAGCATCCTTGATTGTCAGTGGAACGGATTCTGTAATCAGTGGCTGCAGGCGAGCGTCATACAACTGGGCACGCACATTTACCGGTTGCCCTGGCGCGACTTCGGTCCGGTCCAGCAGTAACAAACCGCGTGCGTTGCCGCGACTACGACGTCCCTGCCCGACTTCGCGA
>JANLPT010000265.1:0-19589 GCA_031367405.1 Bryobacteraceae bacterium | reverse complement strand
CGGCAGCTTTCGAAGCGTAACTTCCACAAGCGCCGCGCGCCGTGCAGTAAGTCGACATGCTCCAGCCGCGCGAGCGGATGCGGCCTTCGCGTCATGCGGTAACGAGTCTCCAGCAGCGGCGCGTCGAACGACTTGCCGTTGTAAGTCACCAATACATCGAAGTTACTCAAGTGCTCGGCCAGCGCTGTTAGTTGGCTCGCCTCTTCGCCAAAATCCCGCATAAAGAATTGCCGCACGGCGAAGCCAGCGGACGTGATGCGGCCGACGCCCACCAGGAATGCGACCGTGCCCGTGCCGCCCGCTAGACCCGTGGTCTCCGTATCGAGAAAGGCCCAACGCTCCGGGGGCACATCGGGAATCGCACCGTTCGAAATGGCATTGAGTAAGTGGGCCGGCAGCCTTGCCAAGTGCGCCGTATCGACATTGCCATGTTGCGTATAACACTCTTCAATCTCCCAATGCTGGCCTTGCGCCGTGGTCACCAAGGCACCCGGCAGCTCAACAGTCGGCGCGGGAGCATACTTCTCGTTAATCGACGCAAAACGTTTGCGCAGCAGAAAAAGCTGAGATTGAAAATTGGGGGATGCCACTTCGCCTGTTGTTCGCCACTAGTGTAGCGTAACAATTGAGGACTAGCATCCTTAGTAAGGGAGCGCTTCGTCGGCGTGATAGGAACTGCGCACCAGCGGGCCGGCCTCGACATGCTGGAAACCGAGGGTGTAACCGAAGTCGCGCAGTTCGCGGAACTCCTCCGCCGGCACGTAGCGAATGATCGGCAAGTGCTTCGGCGACGGGCGCAGATACTGGCCCAACGTCACGATATCCACCTTGGCCCCGCGCAACTGCCGCATCGTCTCGCGGACCTCATCGTTCGTCTCGCCCAGCCCCAGCATCAAGCCCGACTTAGCCGGAATTTCCGGATGGCTGGTCTTCGCATAAAGCAGCACGTCGAGCGACCGTTCGAAGCGCGCGCCCAACCGCACCTGTTTATAGAGCCTCGGCACGGTCTCCGTATTGTGGTTGAAGCAATCCGGGGCAGCGTTCAGCACGATATCGACCGCAGCGTGCGAGCCCTGGAAATCGGGCGTCAACACCTCCACTTTGCAGCCCGGCACTCGCCCGCGAATGGCATGAATGACGGCCGCAAAAAGGTCCGCGCCGCCGTCCGCGCGATCGTCCCGGTTCACTGACGTGATCACGGCGTACTTGAGCCCCATCGCCTCTACGGCCTCGGCCACCCGGCGCGGCTCATCGTAGTCGACATCAAGAGGCACGCCCTTTTGCACGGCGCAAAATCCGCAACGCCTGGTGCAGACATTGCCCAGGATCATGAAAGTGGCCGTGCGGCGATTCCAGCAATCGCCAATGTTGGGGCAAGCGGCACTTTCGCAAACCGTGTGCAGGTTCAGGCGGCTGACCAGCGCTTTGAGGTCGCGATAATTTTCGCCCACCGGCGCAGGTGCGCGGAGCCACTCCGGGCGCTTCGGTCTCGCGGGCGTAATGGATACCAGCACTGGCTCAATGATATCGTGATGGTGTGGCCTCTCCCTTCGCGGCCGGGGCTCGCTTGAACCGCCCCCATTTTATCAGTGCGCTACCTCATCCTTAGTGACATCCATGCCAACTGGCAGGCGCTCGAAGCAGTGCTGGCCGACGCGGCGGGCCAATACGACACCGTCCTCAATCTCGGCGATTTTGTGGGCTATGGCGCTGCGCCGAATGCGGTCGTCGACTGGGTGCGTCTTCATGGGGGGCAGAACATCCGCGGCAATCATGACCGGGTGGCGTGCGGTCTTTCAAGTCTCGAATGGTTTAACGATTACGCCCAAGCTGCGGCGGTCTGGACGATGAATAATTTGACGGCGGCCAATCTGGCGTGGCTGCGAGCGCTGCCGCGCGGCCCCGTTCCTTACGAGGATTTCACCCTGATTCACGGCTCCCCGCTCGATGAGGACGAGTATGTCACCACCGTGGCGGGCGCGCGCAATGCGTTCGATTATTTGGAACCGCCGCTGGGTTTCTTCGGCCACACGCACGCGCAAGGCGGTTTCATCCTCAAGCGGCAACGCGTCCAAATCATTGGACGGGTGCCCGCCAGCGCGAGGGCGGCGGTCTTCGAATGGGGGCCGGATGCGCGGTGCCTCATCAACCCGGGCAGCGTCGGCCAGCCGCGGGATCATGATCCACGCGCGGCCTATGCCATCTATGAGTCCGGTGCCAGTTGGGTGGAACTGCGACGCGTCGTCTACGACATCCAAGCCGCTCAAGAGTCGATCGTGGCGGCCGGGCTGCCGCCGCTGCTGGCGAATCGGCTCGCAGTCGGACGCTAGTTTCGCATCGAACTGAGCCTGGGCCCAGAACGGGTCAATTAGTTTCATCATAAAGCGAGGCCCATTCCGAGCCGATCTACGTTATATTTCGCCATGACTCCCCATCAACCATCGCCAGCGATCGACTCGCTCCAGTTTGAAAAAGCCGAGCTGCAACCCGCCGGACGAAAGTGTACTTTGTGCGCCAAACTGATTGACGCCGAGTACTATCAGCTGGCGGGCGCAGATGTTTGTCCTGCTTGCGCCGAACCAGTGCGCGCTGGTCAGCAAAGGCCCCAGGCGCGCCAACTGCTCCGCGGCGCATTGTCCGGCGTGGGCGCGGCTATCGTTTGCGCCCTTGGTTACGGGTTAGTCACTTACTTGACCGGCATGGAGTTTGCCTTGCTCACCATCCTGGTGGGCTGGCTGGTGGGCACGGCCATTCGGAACGGTTCCGGCGGACTCGGCGGCCGCCGTTGCCAATGGATGGCCTTGTTCTTCACGTTTCTCGCGATTGCCGGCGGCTACGTGCCCGTGATCTTCCGGGAGTTGACGCAAGAGCGCGAGAAAATTGAGATGCTGGCGCAGAAGGCCAAAGCGGAAGGTAAACAAACGCTAAAATACGGTCAGATGGAAATGCCGGTCCAATTGCCGGAACGCAGCTCGCGCGCGCGATTGTTTTATGCCATCATGCTGGCGCTGTTTCCCCATTCTTCGCTCTCATGTCCGGGCTATCGGGACTGCTCGGCACCGCGATCCTCGTCTTCGGGTTACACCGGGCATGGCGGCTAACGGCGCGGGATTCACGCCTTGTTGCCGGCCCTTTCAACGGCCCTTTTAGAGAACACACTAGTGCCGCCTGAGCCTGTGCCAGACCTTCTACTCTGTTCTGATTGCGGGACTACGATCCCAAGGCTGGCGCTGCTGTGCCCGCAATGTGGCCGGCTCACTTACACGGAACGGCTGCAGCAATTGGCCGCCGGTGCCAAAGCGCTGGAAGCGGCGGGTGAGTTTGAACAGGCCGGGCAGCAGTGGCGGCAAGCGCTGATCCTGCTGCCGGGGGAGTCGGGCCAAGCGCTCACCATTCAGAATCATTTGGCCGACACGGATCTTCGCCAAGCCGGCCATATCGAGCAGAAAGAACTAGCCGAAGAGAAGGCGAGTTTTTTGAAGCGCTTCACGGGGCCTTTCGCCATCGCGGGCGGGTTCCTTTGGAAGTTCAAAGCTGCCTTACTCATATTCTGGACCAAGGGAAAGTTCCTCCTCTTCGGCTTAACGAAACTGAAAACGCTACTCTCTGCCTTGGCTTATGTGGGCCTCTATTGGGCTTGGTTCGGATGGAAGTACGCCGCCGGTTTTGTCCTCGGGATTTACGTGCATGAGATGGGACACGCGTGGGTGATGCGGCGGTACGGCCTGCGTCCCACCGCGCCGATGTTCATTCCGGGCTTCGGCGCGTTCGTGGCTACTTACAAAGCGCCCGCGAGCGTCCACGAGTCTGCGCGGATCGGCTTAGCCGGACCCATGTGGGGGCTGGGATCGGTGGTGGTGTGCGCCGCCGCCGCCATCTTCACCAGCGAGCCAATTTGGCGGGCGCTGGCGCAGTCACTGGCTTTCGTCAACCTGCTGAACCTCATCCCGGTCTGGATTCTCGACGGCCACTTCGCCTTCGCGGCGCTCACCAAGCCGCAGCGTTCAATGATCGGTGCCACCGCCCTCGCCATGTTCTTCGCGACGGGCGTAGGCGTGAACGCCTTGCTGGTATTGGGCGTGCTGTACAAAGTCTTCATCGTCAAGGACCACGCTGAGCGGCCTGACTGGCGAGTCGCCATCGAGATGGCCGGGCTCATCGTGACTCTCAGCATCCTGGCCTCCATACCCGCCGAGCGGCCCGGCAGCCTCTAGCGTTCCTTGACGAAGAGGCACTCAGCGACTGCTGAAGTCCCGGTTTGAAAGGGTTTGAAAGTGCCGGGCGTTTTCTGTTTTAGTAGTTTTTCGAGATTTTATGGGAATGGGTTTACGGTTGGGTCAGGGGATGCCCTTCATAAGCGCTAGCTTAAGAACATTTTTAGGTAAAAACGTAATAAATAATCCGGTCGCGGCACCAGCTTACTGGCGGCTTCTTTGCCGATGGGCCGGTGCCCGGCCAGAATCTGGCTGACGTAGAGTTTGTTGCCCAGAATCGGGACGAGGTCCGTCTGGCGCAGCTGGCGCTCCTCTCATCAGGTAACGCAAGACTCCGGCCGGCGAAGCGAATCCGGCGGTACGGGCAAAACTGCCGCGACGGGTAATCGGCAGAACCACGGGAACTTTGGTCAAGAACAGCACCGGCCAGAGGCCAGCCCCGCCAGTGATGGCGGGGTAGAATGCCGAGGGCTGCCCGTTAATGGAACTATATGCACCGCTTGTCATGTGGTGCCCCCGCCATTACTGGCGGGGCTAGGGGACGCCTTATGGCGTCGCCCGCACGTTACTACTCTCCCCGGCCCGGTGTGCCCTGCAATGCACCGCCATGGGGCACACTTTCGGGTATCGACGCTAATACCGGCCAATTAAAATGGCAGGTGCCGTTAGGTAAGTGGGGGACGAACCCTGGCACCGTTAACTTGGGCGGTCCGCTGACGACGCCCACCGGACTTACGTTCATCGGTGCCACGTTCGATGGCTACTTTCGCGCCTTCAGCACGGCCACCGGGCAACAGCTGTGGAAAATGAAGTTACCGGCCAGTGCCCGGTCCACGCCCATGACTTACACTTACCGGGGCCGGCAGTATGTCGCGATTGCGGCGGGCGGGCACGATGCGAAGTTTGGCGCGCTGGACGACAAGCTGGTGGTGTTTGCGCTCCCCAAATAAAAAAACTGCAAGACCCTGCCGCTGTCGTCCAAACACTTGACTGAGGAGCGAATTCAGCCAAAACTCAGAACTGACCGGACAGCGGCAGGGGCTTGCAGCCCGAGGAGAGAAGAGACAAAGGATTCTACTTCGCGTTACAGAATTGCACGCGGATTGCCAAATGATTGCTCTCTTACTTTCAACCACTTAGACGTCCGTGAACAGCACCGTACTGATCGAAAGTCAGCACAGGTGGTGGTATTCAGCCACTCCACACTTCGCCGCCAGCGAACGTCTAACCTAAGTACATGCTCGGCTGGACTCTGCTTACCCTCACCCTGGCCCAGACCCTCGCCCCTCCTCTCTCAATCCCCGAACCGAAAACCGCCATCGCCGGCCGCGTGCTGGACTCGTTAACCGGCCTCGGCATTCCCCGCGCCAACGTGACGCTCAAACACCTCGAAGCCAAGGCCGGCCCCACCGTCTGGATGCGCTCTTCGCCCACCGGCGACTTCGTCTTCGACAACCTCGCCCCGGGCCTCTACTCGGTCAGCGCCGAACGCAACGGCTACAGTGGCGTGGTGTCGTCGACCAGTCTCACGGTCGGCACCGAACGCCGCGTTTTCCTCGAAAAAGACCAAAACATTGCCGGATTCCTGGTTCGCCTGGCACCGCACTCGGTGATCGCCGGCAAGGTGCTGGACGATAACGATGAGCCGGTCGCCTTTGCCCCCGTGCAGGCGCTGCGCTGCAAGATCACCACGTTCGATCCGGTCTGCGAAACCGCCAGCTTCGCCCTGACCAACGACCTGGGCGAGTACCGGCTGGCATTTCTTCCTGCGGGCCATTATGTCGTGCGCGCCGAGAGCTCCTCTTTCCGGGAGAACCTCACGCCGGCCACCGCCGTGGGCGCGGACGCCATCTCGCAATTGGTGAGCACTTACTTCCCGCAGACGCCTGACCCTTTGGCGGCGATCTCGCTCGACGTCGCACCCGGAAAGCAGTTGAGCGGCATCGAGATCCATCTGGAACGTGCGGTGGTTCACCAGATCAGAGGCCGCGTGAATCCCATCCTGTCGCAGGTGGTAATCGAGTTCGTCTCGCCTTGGTTTGGCCGTGAACAGAATCCCTACCGGCAAACGGCGATCACTGACCGCGAAGGGCGCTTCACCGTAAAATTGCCCGCCGGACCGTTCTCGGTGATCGCTTTGAGTAAGGAAGAAGACCATACGCTTGAACATCGCAGCCGGCTGCGCGTGCGGGGCGACCTCGAAAATTTCATCGTTCCGTTGGCACCGCTGGCCGGTGTGAGCGGTACGGTGATTTGGCCCGAGTCCGGCCCCTCGCCTAACCTACGGCTGGACTTGCGCCCGCTACCCGGGCAGTCGCTTGCGTCGAATCCAGGCGGCAGCTTCGACCGCCTCAATTCGACTCGCATCGAGAACATTCCTGCTGGTGAATACGCGATTCGGCTAACGGGCCTGCCGCCCGACCGCTATGCGAAGAGCATTCGGGTGGGGGGCATTGAAGGGCTCACCGCCGTGATTGGCACGGGATCCCGCGTCAGCATTGAAGTGGAGATCGCGGAGCCCGCCGCGTCGATTGAAGGCGTTACGGTCGACCGCTTGGGCCAACGGACGCCGGCCTCGCAAGTATTGATCTGGAAGGCGGGTAACAGTCAACCGCGTGTCGTGCTCTCCGACGGTCTGGGCGAATGGCGTCTCACCGGGCTCAGCCCTGGCGACTACCGCCTGCTCGCGGTTGAATCTCTCGAAGGCGATGCGGACCCCGCTTGGTTACTCCGCCAGGAAACGTTCGCTGAACGTGTCACTTTAAAGGAAGGCAGCCGGGCCGGACGGCTTTTGCTCACGCGGCCCGCGCCTTAGCCGAAGGAGCTTAAAGCGCGGCTTCGATCGCCTTGGTCAGTTCCTCAGAGGTTGGCTCGACACCCGAATCGAACTTTTTGATCACGCGGCCATCTTTGCCCACCAGGAACTTGGCAAAGTTCCACTTCACCTCGCCGCCTTTTTGCGTGAGGTATTGGTAAAGCGGTGCCTGGTCAGCGCCCTTCACTGAAATCTTCGAGAAAATCGGGAAAGTGACGTGATACGTACGGTCACAGAACGTCTTGATCTCGTCATCGGTGCCGGGCTCTTGCGCGCCAAAGTTATTGGCCGGGAAACCGGCAATCACGAAGCCTTTATCCTTGTACTTTTTGTACAACGCTTCGAGGCCGGTGTATTGCGGGGTGTAGCCGCATTGGCTGGCGACGTTCACCGCCAACACCACCTTTCCCTTGTAACTGGCGAGCGGCGTCGGCTTGCCATCAATCGATTTCATCGTAAATTCGTGGATATTGTCAGCGGCCATAGTGGTAAGTGCGGCGAGAAGCAGAGTGGAGAGAACCTTCATCAAGATGAGAGATGCGCGCGGATGGGCGTGTGATTCAGAAGAGCAAGGTAAAATCAGAGCCATGTTGATCGAGCAAGACCAGCCAGGTGCCGTGGCGATCCTCACGCTGAACCATCCGGCGCGCCGCAATGCGCTCTCGCTGGCGCTGATGCGCGAGCTGATCGCCGCCTTAGAGGGTTTAAGCCCGGAAACCCGCGTGGTGATCCTGGCGGCCGAAGGCCCGGCATTCTCCGCCGGCCACGACCTTCAGGAACTGCGCGGCCGCTCGCTGGAGGATTACCGCGAAGTCTTCGACGTGTGTACCCACCTGATGATGGCCGTACGGGCCATCCCGCAGCCAGTAATTGCCGAAGTGCAAGGCGTCGCCACGGCGGCGGGCTGTCAACTCGTCGCCGCCTGTGACTTGGCCATCGCTGCCGACACTGCCACATTTGCCACGCCCGGCGTCAAGATCGGCCTGTTTTGTTCGACGCCGATGGTGGAACTCACGCGCTCCATTGGGCGGAAACGCGCGCTGGAAATGCTGCTCACCGGGCAACCGGTCACGGCCGGTCTGGCTGCCGATTGGGGCCTCATCAACCGCGCCGTCCCGCTGAAGATGCTGCGCCTGGCCACGATGGAACTGGCCGAATCGATCGCCACCGCGGCTCGCGGCACGGTGACTTTGGGCAAGCAAACCTTCTACGCGCAAGCCGGGCTCGATACGGCAGAGGCCTACGATTTGACGAAGGAAACGATGTCGCAAAACGCCCTGAGGCCCGATGCGCAGGAAGGCATCGCCGCGTTTCTGGAGAAACGTGCGCCGGTTTGGGAGGCGTAGCTTACTAATGCTCTGACCGCTTGGTTTGTAACTTTCGCGGCTTGTCGCCGGATCCGCGCTTGCTGATGCTCCACTTCGTGCCCGTAGTCCAGCAGCGTTTGCTCCTGCGCATATTCAGCGAAGTGAATCGTTTGAATCCCGTTCGTAGGATGGACCGCCGGGCCGTCTTCACGCGGTCTCCCGGCTTCACCGGAATCAAGGTCGGCGCGATCACCTCACACCCCACGCCCATCCGTGTCAGCTGCCAGTAAATTACGTAACCGGTCGGCCCGGCTTCGTCGCACACCCGCAACTCTCGTCATTTTCTTGCTTTCGGCTTTCGCCGCTTTTTGATTCCCCACCTTTAAGGGACGCTCGGCGGCTTCACTCGCCGCTTCGAAGCTTGCTCAAAGGAGTAAGCCATCTTCAGTAACTCGGGCTCGCTGCAAGCCATTCCGGTAAAGCTAACTCCGAAGGGTGAGGGCTTAGGGTCAAAGCCGGGCGGAAATGGACCGCCTTGCGAATTCGGTACCATGCCGAACGGCACCATCACCGTAGGATAACCGGGCTTGGCCGCAATGGCGGCACCGTTGGCCCCGGGGAACAGCAGGGCGTCCAACCGCGAGGCTTTCATCGCGGCGTCGATGCCGTTGGTACCGGCCAGCAGAATATCCTTCGCGCGATCGGACTCGTAGCGGGCGCGGTCCGCCTCCACGTTCATTTCGTCCGAAATATCCAGCTGCGATTGACCAAATCGAATCGCTCCGCCGTTGGTGTGGGTGATGTTCCACTCGCGCAGCGCGGTGAGCGACTTGACCGGGGCTGACGGGCCCAAGGTGGCGAGCCAGGCGTTGAAGTCGCGCTTCATCCCATATTTCAGGACGACCGAACAATTGGCATCCTTGCCGCGGGCGTTGGCCAGGCCGCCGCACTGGCCCCAGAGCAGAAAGCTCTGGTCGGGATCGGTGGCGACGACGCTGGGAATATCGGCGGGGTCGACGATCTCGGCGCCTTGCTGCTTCAGGATTTCGATGACCTCGGTCATGACGCGCTTCTGTTCGGGTGTCAGTCCGCCGCCGAAGCTACTTCCCCGGCGTGCTTCCCCGGCTGGCGCTGGGCCACGGGCGGGGGGCGGGGCGGCATCGTAAAAGAAGGCGCGCGGAATGCCGATGCGCATGCCTTTAAGGCCATCGGCCCTCAGAAACGGCGTGTAGTCACGGTTGGCGGGCGGCTTGCATTTGTTGGTGGCCCCATCGTCAGGGTCGGGCGCGGCGCTCTCGAGTGCCCCGAGCATGATCGCCACATCGGAGACCGTGCGCGCCATGGGCCCTGCTGTGTCCTGGTCGGCGGTAATCGGGATGACGCCATAGCGGCTGATGCGGCCCACGGTGGGCTTCACCGCCGCCAGCATGGTCTGGTTGGCCGGGCTCAGAATGGAGCCGGAAGTCTCGCTGCCGACGTTACCGGCCCAGAAATTGGCTGCCGTGCCGACGCCGGAACTGGAGCCACCGGTGGTGAGCACCGGGCGGCCATCGTCGCTGCCCTCGCGCGGATCGCGCCGAGGATCGTACGGGTTATAGCCGAAGCCGCGGACCGCGTTGTAATTAGCGGGCATGGGCGTGGGCCCGCCGGCGACCCAGTTGGCGAGTTCGGACAGGCCGGTCTTGGCAATGATCACCGCGCCGGAGTCGCGCAGGTTCTTCACCAGGGTGGCGTCATAAGGCGGCAGGTAGCCTTCGAACGCCAGCGCGCCTCCGGTCGTGACGATGTCATGCGTCAGAATGTTGTCCTTTAAGGCAATCGGGATGCCATGCAGCGGCCCGCGGATCCGGCCCTGGGCGCGCTCACGATCGCGCTCATCGGCTTCGGCCAGGACGTTCGGATTGACGGTGATGATGCAGTGGAGCTTGTCCTCATACAGGCCGATGCGCGTGAGGTAGGCGGTGACGAGTTCGCGCGAAGTCACCCGGCCCTCCTTCAGCGCGCGCTGTAAGTCGCCGATGCTGGCCTCGACGATATCGAAGGGTTTCCTCGCTTGCGAAAAGGCCTGGGTTGCGACGAGAAGTGTCAAAAAAAAGGTACGGAGAATCAAGGTCCCTCCCAAAAGAGTGTACCCATCATCATTTCACGTTCCGCGCCGCGACCGAAGGAAGCGGTCCACGTTCTTAACGAAAGAATTCTCGCCCGCTCGATGCTGCATAACACCCATCAACGGAAAGCGCGATTAGTTCGCCGCACCACGGCGGGATTGGCCGACGTCCAGCACCTCGCGGACCTTTCCTAACAGCGAGCCCAACGTGAAAGGTTTCTGCAGGAAAGCCGTGCCCGATGGGAACGAGCCTGAGTTCAGCATCGCGTCGTCTGTGTAGCCGGAGACGTACAGCACGCGCAATTCCGGGCGAAGCGCTGTCAAACGGTCGGCCAATTCGCGGCCCGACATGCGCGGCATCATCACATCGGTCACCAGCAAGTCGATCTTGCCTTTGTGGCCGGCGCAGATCTTGAGTGCGTCATCGCCATTGCTGGCTTCCAACACCACGTAGCCTTGGCGGCGCAGAATTTTGCGGACCAAAGCGCGGATTCCGGCTTCATCCTCCACCACCAGAATGGTTTCGAGTGACGTTTCCGGTTCCAGTTCCACTGCGGGCGGGGGCGGCTCGACGGCCGCTTCGATAGGCGGCGGCATCAGAGCCGACGGCGCAGGCATAGGTGCCGATGTTTGGCCGGCGCTGGGCAGATAGATCCTGAAGGCCGTGCCTTCGCCGGGCTGGCTTGAAACCGCAAGGTCTCCCCCGCTTTGGCGCACAATGTTATAGGCCTGGGTCACCAGGAGCCGTTCTTCGCGGAGGGCTTCGTCGCCAGCCGTCCACGGTTCGAACAGGCGGGCGCGATGCTCGGCATCCATCCCGGGGCCGTTGTCGGCGATAGAGACCAGAATGTAGCTGCCGCTACGGGCGGGCGCGCCATAGTCCTGGTCAAGTTCGAGATCGGCGGTGGAGATCGTCAGCCGTCCCAATCCGCGCATGCCGTATTTGGCGTGTGAGGCGAGATGGAGGATGGCCGATTCGATCTGAGACGCATCCACCTTGGCGGTGGCCATGTCGGCTTGTGCATCGATGCGCAATTGGACGCCATCGCCCAATTGACGCTTCAGTACCGGCTCCAACCGCTTCACCAACTGGTTCAGGTCAACCAGTTTGGGTTCCAGCACGATCTTCTTGGTGTACTGCTGTAATTGCCCGGTGAGCACCGAAACGCGCTCGGCGGCCTGCAGGATCTCCTGCATGTCATTGCGAAGCGGGCTCGACGGCGGCAGCGAACTCTTCAGCTCCTCGCCATAGCCCGAGATGATCATCAGCAAATTGTTGAAGTCGTGCGCGACCTTGGCCGCCAAACGGCCCAATGCCTCCACCTTTTGCGATTGGCCGCTCTGCTCATCGGACGAACGGCGGCCGCTGATGTCAAGCGTAAGGCCAGTGAACTTAAGCGCCCGGCCTCTCTCGTCGCGCTGCACACGGACGATCTCGCGAACCCAGATCGCCGCGCCGGTGGCCGTGATGGCGCGGTATTCGCAGGCATGGCTGGTTCCGGCTTCCATCGCGTGGCGGTAGAAATCCACCACCCGGTCGCGATCCTCTTCGTGAACCTTCTTGCGCCAGAAATTGTCGTCCTGCTGCCAGGCAGCCAACGGATATCCGAGCAATTCTTCGCCGCGTTCGCTCACGAACTGATAGCGCATCGTATGGGCGTCGGCTTCCCACACCACGGCGTCAATATCGTTGACGATCGAGTAGAGTGCGGGCACCGCCGCCGGAACCGCCGCCGGAACTGCCGCCGGAACTGCAACGGGTACGGGAGCCGGAACTGGAGCCGGCGCGGCAATCTGGGCGGGGATCTTTTCCGCCACCACGTCGATCGGCGCAGGCAATGCCGCTAACGCTTTTCCCACGGACGTCAGATCCTGAAAGATCACCAGTACTTCCTGGCCCGCGTCCAACTCCCAACCCTGCAAAGGTTGCAAACCGACCAACCCGGTAATCTCTCGCGCGCCGTCGTCCACCATCACCTTGGTGGTGATGGCCGTCCGTTCCCGGGGCTTGAATGAGGCGATGACCTCCGCCACCCGGTCGCCCAGACCAGGGATCGGCAACAGGTCTTCCAGCTTGCGGCGCAACACATCGTCGCTGCGCATGCCGAAAAGCCGGCGGAAATACTTATTAGCGGAAAGAATGGTGAGATCGGCGTCTACCACCAGCAGGCCCACGGGCACGTTGGCCACGATCTCTTGGTAGTAACGGCGTTCCGTCTCCACCAGCGCCAAGAGGCGCGCGACTTCTTTCGGTCTCCACTGTTCTAAATCGGCGCGGTCCATAAGTATGCAGTCGTCCCTGAAGGTAGCATCGGTTGCTAGAGCCGTTAGCACAAGGGTACTAATGACTTAGCTGGTATAAGTACTTAGGGGTTCGTCCCTGCGGTGATTAGGGTGAACGCTCCCCGCGAAGTGGGGGGTCGCCGGGGTGCCACGATCCTCAATAACCAGTTCATAATCAATCGCTTAGAGAAATCCAGGCCCTACTGGGGGTAGTGCTAAAAAAAGTTCTGTTACCACCACACTTCCTGACTGGTGTAGCCTGCAAGTTGGTGCCAGAGCCTATTATCAACTTCGAATCCGTTTCGAAGAGCTATTCCATATACGATTCTCCGGGTGACCGCCTCAAGGAATTGGCGACTTTCAACCAGCTGAAACGTCACCGCGACTTCTGGGCGTTGCGCGATATTTCGCTCTCCATCGGGCGGGGCGAGACCTTTTGCGTGATCGGCGAAAATGGCTCCGGCAAGAGCACTTTTCTCCAACTCGTGGCCGGCATTTTGGCTCCGTCGAACGGCAACGTCGAGGTGCGGGGACGGGTGGCGGCCTTGCTCGAACTGGGTGCCGGCTTCAATCCCGAGTTCAGTGGGCGCGACAATGTGTATCTGAATGCGGCGATTCTGGGGCTGTCGCGCGCCGAAATCGATGCCCGGTTCGGGCAAATTATCGCCTTTGCCGAAATCGGCGACTTCCTTGAGCAGCCGGTGAAGACCTATTCGAGCGGCATGGTGGTCCGCTTGGCTTTTGCCGTGGCGATTCACGTCGATCCGGAGATTCTTTTGGTGGACGAAGCGCTGGCCGTGGGTGACATCTACTTCCGTCAGCGTTGCCTGCGCAAGGTGCATGAGTTGCGTCAGCAGGGTGTCACCATCCTGTTTGTGTCGCATTCCATGGGCGACGTGAAGGCCATCGGAGACCGCACCCTATGGCTCGAAAACGGCCGCCTGCAGGACCTGGGCCCCACCGATGCCGTCGTCGGCCGCTACCTCGCCGCCATGGCTGATAAGGACGCCGCCTATCTCGAACTGAAACCGGCTATCCCGTCCGGCCGGCTGGACACCGCGCAGGCTCCCGAGGTCGTCACCCACATTCCCAACGTCGACCATCGCCACGGCGACCGTCGCGCCGAAATCATCGGCATCGCGGTGATGGACGCTCATGGCCGTCCGCTCGCGGTGCTGGAGCCCAACGCCCGTTGCATCGTCCGCATCTCCGCCCGCGCCAGTGCGCCGGTCGGCCAGCCCAACATCGGCTTCATGTTGCGCAATCATTTGGGCCTCGACTTCGCGGGCACCAACACTTTGCGCGAGAATATTGAGTTGGAACCGATGGAACCCGGCGACACCGTGACCGTCGACTTTCACCTGGACCTGCCGGAGCTTTACCCTTCGGCATTCTCCTTTTCGCCGGCCATCGCCGACGGCAATTTGACTCACTACAAAATGTGCGACTGGATCGACAACGCGATTTCGCTGCAAATGGGCCACGCCGAGGGGCAGGTTTATGGCTATCTGCACCTGCCTTGCCGCGTCGAAGTAAACGCCCGCCTGGCCGCGGCTGAAGAGGTGAGGCTTGGTTGAGTTTACCGGCGAACGCGTGATCCCCGGCCAAGTGGACCCCGACCTTTGGAACGAGCACTACGCCCGCTATCTGTTCGCCAGCCGCTTGTCGCGCTTCCGGCGCGTGCTCGACGTCGGCGCGGGCGCGGGCTACGGCGCAAAACTCCTAAGCGAGAGCGCCAAGAGCATCGTGGCGCTCGATTGCGCCCCCGACGCCTTGGCCATGATCCCGCTGCCATGCCGCGTGCAAGCGGTCGCCGCGCAGTTGCCCTTCGGCCCCAACGCCTTTGACTTGGTGGTGGCCTTTGAGGTGATCGAGCATCTGGCCGATTGGGCGGAGTTTCTGCGCGAGTCCCGCCGGGTGCTGGCACCGGGTGGGCAGCTGATTATCTCCACGCCGAACACGAAATACTATGCGGCCGCGCGCGCCGCTTCCGGGCCGAATCCGTTTCACGTTCACGAGTTCACTTTCGACGAGTTCCAGGCGGCGCTGCGCGAGGTTTTCCCTCACGTTGCTTTGTTTGTGCAGAATCACGCGGCGGGCATCGTCTTCCAGCCCGTGGAAAGCTCAATGAATGTCGACGCGCGCCTGGATGATGGGCCGCTCGATCCGGATAGCGGCCATTTCTTTGTTGCCGTTTGTGCGGCCAGCCCGCAAACCGGCGGCCCGACTTTTGTCTACTTGCCTTCCAGCTCGAACGTGCTGAAGGAACGCGAGGAGCATATCGCGCGCCTTCAAGGCGAGTTAGCGATGAAGAACACCTGGTACGATGCGTCTCGCGCCGGCCATGCCGCGCTGGTAGATCAACATCGGCTCCTTGAAGCAGAGCTGGTGAAGAGCAATGGTTGGGCGGCTGAAGCCGATGAACGCTGGAAGGCTTCGCAGCAGCGCGTGAGCGGAATGCAGAGTGAATTGGCGGCGGCACAGCAGCGCGGGCAGGAGGTAGTGGCGGCTTATGAGCGGCGTCTGTTGGAGATGGAATCAGGGCGTGCGGAAGCCGTTCGGTGGGCAGAAGAGACTGAGGCGCGGCTCACGGCGGAGTTAGCCGAGGTCCGGCGCGTGTATGAAGCGCGGTCAGCCGAAATTCAAGCAAAGGGTGAGGAATTGTCGGCGGCAGTCACTTTGCTCGATGCGGCGGAGCTGGCCGTGATTGAGCGCACGGAATGGGCTCGCCGGTTGGAACAGCAAATGCATGACCTCGCCGCCCAAGTAAGTGCCGTCCAAGCCTCGCGATGGATGAAGCTCGGGCGCTCGCTCGGCCTGGGCCCCCCTAACCAGAACTCATGAAGCTCGTGGTGCGATTCGTGCGGGCGCTGCCGCTGCTCTTGGTTTCGCCCTTGCTGCTCGTCATTCCCCTGCTGGCTTTTCTGTTGGCGGACTTACTCTGGCTGATTTTCGGGCGGCGGCGTCTTCCGCAAAACCGGCAGCCCCATCATGCTTCCGCCAGCGTCGTGATTCCCAACTGGAATGGCCGCGACTTACTCGAGAAATATCTGCCCAGCGTGATAACGGCGCTGGCCGGCCATCCCGGCAATGAAGTCGTGGTAGTCGATAATGGCTCCACCGATGGCAGCGCGCAGTTTCTCCGCGAATGTTTTCCGCAGGTGAAGCTGGTAGCGCTCCCCACGAATTTGGGTTTCGGTGGCGGTTCCAATGCCGGTTTCCGCGCCGCTAAAAACGACATCGTCGTGCTGCTGAATTCCGACATGCGCGTCGAGCCGGACTTTCTCGCGCCCCTGCTCGAGGGCTTCCACGATCCCCGCGTCTTTGCTGTCTCCTGCCAGATCTTTTTTACTGACCCTGCGAAGAAGCGCGAAGAAACTGGACTGACGCAAGGTTGGTGGGCCGATGGCGGCTTACGCGTCCGTCATCGGCTCGATGACCGGTTAAGCGAACGCATGCCTTGTTTCTACGGCGGCGGCGGCTCCTGCGCTTTCGATCGTCATAAGTTTCTTGAGTTGGGTGCCTTCGATGAGTTACTCAAACCCTTCTATCTTGAAGATACTGACTTAGGCTATCAGGCCTGGAAGCGCGGCTGGTGGGTCTACTATGAGCCGCGCAGCGCCGTTTGGCATGAGCATCGCGGCACCATCGGCAAGAAATTTTCTCCGGCCTACATTCAAGGAGTGCTGAAAAAGAATTTCATCCTGTTTGTGTGGAAGAATATCTTCGATTGGCGTAAGTTACTCGCGAGCTTCGCCTACGTCTGGTGCGGCAGCGCCTTAAGTTTGTTTTTTGGCGAGTCGCCGGAACGGGCAACCTTCTCCGCCTTAGCCCGCGCCGGCTTACAATTGCCCGGTGCCTTGTCCTCGCGATGGGCCGCTAAATCGCGTAGCGAAGTATCGGACGATGAAGCTTTTCGGCGTCCGCTCGGTGGTTACTTCCGCGATCGCTTCGCCGTCTTACCCACGGAAGTAGAAAAGCCCGGCGTGCTCTTTGTTTCGCCTTACCCGATCGAACCCCCCATCCACGGCGGTGCGGTCTTCATGTCGCAGACCATCCGGGAACTCGCGCCGCGCACCCGCTTGCACGTCATCGCCCTGCTGGACGCGCCCGAAGAAGCCGTGGCCCACGAGCCACTGCAAGCAATCTGCGCGTCAGTCGAGCACTTAGTGCGTCTGGAAGGCAAGCCGAAGCAACTCGGCTCCATTGAGCCGCACGCCGTACGAGAGTTCTCCAGCCCCGACCTCGCGTGGCTCATCCACCGCCAGATCTACACCCAGCGCATTGACGTTCTGCAACTCGAATACACCAACATGGGGCAGTACGCTGGCCAATACCGGCGGCTGCTGAACGCCGTCTTTGAACATGACGTCTACTTCCAATCGATCGCCCGCGGACTGCGTCAGCCTGGCAGTAAGTTCAGTAAAATCGCCGCCACGTTTGAGTATCTGCGCGCCCTGCGCTTCGAACTCCAAATGCTCGATCGGGTTGACCAGGCCCAAGTCTGCACCCAGGCCAATCGCGACTACTTACTCGGCTTCGCGCCGCAATTGAAGAGTAAGCTCGATGCCGGATTGCGCGCCGGCATCCGCTGCCAGGGATATGACTATTCTGAAGACCGCCGCGAGCCCAATACCTTGCTATTCATTGGCAGCTTCCGGCATCAGCCTAACCAGGACGCCCTCTTCTGGTTCTTGCGCGAAGTCTTCTGGCGCATTCTCGCCGAACGGCCGCAAACGAAGCTCGTCATTGTCGGCTCCGACCCGCCTGACCGCCATGCGCTGCCCCATTTTCCGGAAGACCAGGACCCCATCGTCATCCGCGGCCGCGTCGATGACGTGCGCGAGCCCCTCGCTCGCTATGCCGCGTTCATCTGCCCCATTCTGGCCGGTTCGGGCGTGCGCGTGAAGTTACTCGAAGCCTTTGCCGCCGGCATTCCCGCCGTGTCAACTTACATTGGTGCCGAAGGCCTCGCCGTGCGCGATGCCGAATTCTGCCGCTTGGCTGACGATCCCGCCGGATTCGCCCGCCTCACGCTGGAGTTACTCGAACAAAACCCCGAAGCCCGGGCCATGACGCGGCGCGCTCGCGCCGAGGTTGAGTCCCATTGGGATATGCCGTCAATTACGGCGAAGTTAGTCGAGCGTTATCGAGAAGGGCTGCGTCAGAAGCGAGCCCCGGCCGGCTGGCAGAGCGTGCCATAAGTTTTTCCGGCCCTCTACGCGAGCAGCGCCTTGACAATCTCGCCGCGTAACTCCGTCCGCCGCTCCTTGCGGCCCGACATCATCTGATACTGGGCCGCGGAATGGACCACCATGTCGCCATGCATTGACCGGATGACGCACAAGTCATCCACGATCCGGGCTTGGTGCGGAAACAAGTCCGACACTTCGATTCCGGATTGGCCGTGTTTCTGAAAGGTACGCTTCGAGCCCGGAATGCGCGAGCCGCTGTTGACGTTCTGATACTTTCAGTAGCGTAGGCAGTAGCGTGGGCCCTTCGTCAGCGGGCTATCGTCGCCGGAGCATTTTCCAATCCAGAAATGAGCCTGAAAGGGAAGAATAGTGCGAATGGTGGAATGAGGCGGAAACGGCGAGTTGATTCCAATGCGGGACGAGCCTGAAGGAAGGTATCGGGAAGCCTCTGAATGAAGGGTTCTCATGGAGGAAAAGGGCGAAGCCCGGGAAGGGTCGAGAGGAAAGGGGGCGGCGCTTGAGCCCCCTTCGCCGGACAGTCCTGGAGAGACCGGCGCTGGGAGACGACGGCGACGAGTCAGAACCGAAGGCGAACGCGGCGAAGAATATCGAGCTTGGCCTTTGGCATGAGCAAAGCTGCTTCGGTGTCGCTGCGCAGCATCTTTCTGCAGGAACCGCCGGACCACCCCCTTTTCTCGTTTGCCTAGTTTGCCGTATCGCTGGGCCTTCAAGACGGAGGCGATCCAGCTGTATTTCGCTTCGGAGTCTTCGGTTTGCCATGTCACTTTCCGGCTGCTGGAGAGCAGCCCTTCCATCTCGCCCAAACTGAGCTGATCCAGGTTCTTCATACGGAATTGCATTCATCCTGAAGCCTCCCTGTTTCAGGCTCATCCCGTATTGGAATCAAACGCCCCTTTCGAGCTCGCCCCGCCTTGGACAATTCTCTTACTTGACATTCTCGACCGTCATGTATTCCTATATTGTAATCGGCGTTGACTTAACGGGGTCAATGTCCCTGTAGGTTGACAAAAGGGGAATTAGCGAAGTATGAAACCACAGATGCGTCTCGCCATGCTGGCCGCGCCCTTCATTCTCTGGTGGGGCAGTTCAACGGCGTACGCCCAGCTAACTACCGGCACGTTGTCGGCGAGTATCCGCGACGGCCAATCGGCCGCCATCGCGGGAGCCACGGCCAGTCTTCTCAGCGAAGGGCGAGGCACGCGGCTTCCCAGCGTCACCTCGTCGGCCAACGGCGACATCGTGATCCCGAACATTCCCCCGGGAACCTACACACTGGAGGTGAGCCTGAAGGGCTTCAAGGCCTTGAAGCGTCCGGGTGTAGCGGTCAGCGCCGGCGACCAGAGCAGCCTCGGCGTGTTGACGCTGGAGGTCGGCGCCCTGACGGAGAGCATTACGGTCAGCGCGGAATCGGCGCACCTTCAGACCCAAAGCGCCGAACGGTCCTTCAGCATCACCCCTTCGGCGGTGCAGAACCTGCCCATCTCCAACCGCAGTTTCACGGCGCTGGCTTCCCTGGCGCCGGGCGTCAGCGGCACCAGCCGTATCGGCGACCGCGCCTCCACCGGCGGCAGCAATAACAACATCATGATGGACGGCGTTTCGACCATGGATACCGGCAATAACGGGATCCTGCTGCAGATGAACGTC